>JBEEHI010000173.1:0-5130 GCA_041167305.1 Verrucomicrobiota bacterium | reverse complement strand
AGGAACTGACTTACGGCTGGAACCTGGAGATGCAGATGCGCGCCGCACGAGCGCGCTTACGCATTCTGGAAGTGCCGGTGAATCATCGTTGCCGCACTGGGGGTGAATCGAAAGTCTCTGGGACGTTGCGCGGAACTTTTGTCGCGGGTGTCCGGATCATCGCCACGCTTTTCAGAGTGGCGACGGAACGCGATGGAGCCGGCCTGCCCCCAGGCCGGGGGAGCTGAGGCGACGCTTCTCTCCACGGCCTGAGGGCAGGCCGTCTCCAAAGTCGATTTGTATTCCGCGCGTTGCGACATCTTGTAAGCTCGCAATATGACTCGCGGTCGCGCGATCAGTGCTGGATTTCTGGCAGGTTTCATCGCCGGCCTGCTGATGACCGTGACCATGTTGTTGCTGGCCTGGCTATTCGGCGTCGCGACACCGCTTGTTATCTTTGGCGATCGTCTCTCCGTGTTCATTCCGGCCGACACGTTTCTTTCCCTGATGGGCCGCGTGGGCGGTTACAACAATATGAAACAGCTCGGCGTGGGCTCGGTCCTCGCGGGCCAGCTGTTGGTCGGCGGACTGGGTGGACTTGTTTACGGCTTGCTCATGCGCCGGCGCGACAACAACAGCTTCTTCATTACAGGAATCGTCTTCATTCTGCTGCCGCTCGCCGCAGTCGGAATATTTTTGTGGCCGGTACTCGGCACACATTATCAAGGGTTGCCGATCAATCGCGCGACAGGCGTGACGCTCAGCGGATTACTCGCGGCGTTCATCGTGTTCGAACGCGCCCTCGTGTTGGTCTTCCGTTTTCTCACGCGGCCGCGCGTCCAGGTCAACGATCAGGAATTCAGTCCGCCGATCGGGCGTCGCGCTTTGATCGCGGCTGGGATCGCACTGCTCGCAGGCGGCGGTGGCACCGCACTTCTCCGGCAGCTCTATCGCATCGCTACCTTCAGTTACGATGGCACCCAGTACAAAGGCCGCGTCGTTCAACCAATCACGCCTAACGACCAGTTCTATTGCGTCACGAAAAACCTCGTCGATCCCAGGGTGAACGCCGATCTCTGGCGGCTCGAGGTCACCGGCCTGGTCCAGACGCGGCAGACGTATCGGCTCGACCGGCTCAAATCGCTGCCGGCCGTCGAGCAGGAGACGACTCTGATGTGCATCAGCAACGGACTCGACGCCGGCCTCATGAGCAACGCGAAGTGGAAAGGTGTCCCGATGAATGTGCTTCTCGCGGCAGCCTCGCCAGTCGCGGGCGCCACGAAAGTGCGGCTCCACGGGGTCGATAATTACACCGACACGTTCCCGCTCGAGAAGGCGATGGATCCGACCACGCTCGTCGTCTACGAGATGAATGGCGAAACCCTGCCGGACCGCCACGGGTTTCCAGCGCGCGTCATCGTGCCCGGCTACTTCGGCGAGAAACATGTGAAATGGATCACGCGGATCGAGGTGGCCGATGAAAGCGCGATCGGGTTCTACGAAAAACAAGGCTGGGGCCCGGACTTCATCGTGCCGACGCGCTCGCGGTTCGATCAGCCGGATAACTACTCAACGATTAGCAGCGCAGTCGCGGCGAACGGGATCGCGATGCGCGGCGTGGCCTTCGGCGGCGATCGCGGCATTTCGCGCGTCGAGGTCAGCGTCGACGACGGCGCGAACTGGCAGGAAGCGAAGCTCGATTATCCCGGGACGAAATTGACCTGGGCGCTCTGGAGTTACGATTGGCGACCGCCTGGTCCGGACAATTACACGCTCGTCGTTCGCGCGACCGACGGCGAAGGCGAGGTCCAGGAATGGGACGAAGATCGGCCATTCAAATCAGGCACGACGGGTTTTCACAAGATCGTGGTCTACGTGACCTAACCGCGCATTTACTTCTGGCACTTTGGGCACCAGGCAGTCGTTCTGCCGCCGATCATCGCCTTACGAAGTGGCGTTCCGTGGCGCGGGCAGACTCCGTCGCGTTTCCACTTTTGATGGATCAGCCAATCGCGCGGTGGGTCGCCGAAATCCGGGCCGATGATGCGCAGCGATTCGCTCGCGACAAACTGCGTCTCGCGAAACAAGCGCGCGCTCTGCGCGGCCGTTAACGCGCCGGCCGCGGTCAGCGGGACGATCTTTGCACGCCAAAGAATTTCGTCGGCCATCCAGTTGCCGATGCCGGCGAAACCTCGTTGCAGTAACAGCACCGCCTTTATTGGAGCACGGCCGTGACGCGAAAGAAATTCCTCGAAGAACTTGTGATCGAACTCGGCCGAAACGATGTCCGGGCCGCCAGCGCGCCACCAGGGCGGCGCGGACTTTCCGTGATGAAAGCGAACGCGCCCGAAGAGCCGAGCGTCGCGGAAAATGAGAGCGCGCTTCGATTGATGAAACACAAGGTGATCGTGCTTCTCTGGCTGGAATCCCGGCGGCTCGGTGCGCAACTTTCCGGTCATCCCAAGATGGACTCCGATCCAGTTGCCGCCGGAGAACTCGAACAGCATTTGTTTTCCCCAGGCGAACGAACGGAGATAACGGCTTCCCGTTAGCTCATGCGCCAACGCCCGCGTGTTCGAGCCGCGAAAGATTCGCTTTTGCGCGTGGAGTTGCACGCGCACGATCCGTTGGCCGAGCCCCGGATCCCATTGCCGGCGATAGAATTCGACTTCAGCCAGCTCGGGCATCGCGCAAAATAGCTGACACTTTCGAGCTGTCGATCTTCCGGGCTGTAGTCGCGGCGCTCAGTCGCCGCGTTTGTCGGGCAGCGCCCGGAAAGAGTTGCGCGGTGTGCTAGGTTTGCGCATGGAGAAGGTGATCATTGTCGGCAGCGGTTGCGCTGGATTGACCGCCGCGATTTACGCGGCCCGCGCTAACCTGAGTCCGCTCGTGCTCGAAGGCCGCCAGCCAGGCGGACAGCTTTCCACGACGACGCTGGTCGAGAATTTCCCCGGGTTTCCGGAAGGGATCGATGGCCCTCAGCTGATCATTAACATGCACGAGCAGGCGGAAAAATTCGGGGCGCGTTTTGCCTACTCCGAGGTGACTGACTACGATCCGCAGCCCGACCATGTTCGCATCAAGGCCGACGACGAATGGCTCGAGACGCGCGCTTTGATCGTGGCGAGCGGTGCATCAGCGCGCTGGCTCGGTTTGGAAAATGAGGAGAAACTGGTGGGCCACGGACTGACTTCGTGCGCGACCTGCGACGGCGCGTTCTACCGGAATGTCCCGGTCTGCGTGATCGGCGGCGGCGATTCCGCGGCGGAAGAAGCGCTCTTCCTTACCCGGTTTGCCTCGAAGGTTTACCTGATTCATCGGCGCGACGCGCTCCGCGCTTCCAAGATCATGGCCGATCGGGTCCTGGCCTGCGAACAGATCGAGCCGATCTGGAACACCGTGGTCACGCGCTACGTTCCCGATGAAAAAGGCGAGATGAGCGCGGTGATGTTGCGCAATGTCGTGACGCACGAAGAACGCGAACTGCCCGTCGCGTGCGTCTTCGTCGCGATCGGGCACGATCCCAACACGAAAGCGTTCCAGGGGAAACTGGAGACCGATCCGGACGGCTATTTGCTCGTCCGCCATCTCGCCGAAAGCAAACATCCCGGCGTCTTCATCGCGGGTGATGTCGCGGATCGTGTTTACAAGCAGGCGATCACCGCCGCCGGCTCCGGTTGTGCCGCGGCGATGGAGGCGGAGAAATACTTGGGCGCGCTGGGGAAATGACCTGTAGCCGCCGCCGTGTGGGCGGCGTGACGGTTGCGTTGCTCGCTCTCGCGCTTCGCATAGCGAAGCGGCTACAGTGAGCCCCTTGAAGATCTGCGATCTCACTCAGTTTTATTCCCCGCTGAGCGGCGGCGTGAAACGGTACGTCCATGAAAAGGCGGACTACATTCGGAACACGACGGGCAACGAACACCTGCTCATCGTTCCGGGCGAAAAAACCGAGCGAATCGACAGCGAGCGTTCGCGCGTTTACTCGATCCGTTCGCCGTTGATCTCGCGCACGGCGCGTTACCGCGCACTACTCGATCTGCGAAGTATCGGCGAAATCTTGGAACGCGAGCAGCCGGACATCATCGAGTCGAGCGATCCGTATCAGGTGGGTTGGAAAGCGATCGCGTTCGGAAAATCCGCGCGGGTCCCGGTGGTCGCGTTCTATCATTCGCATTTTCCGGAAGCGTATCTGCGCGGTGCCTCGAAACTGCTCGGCCATCGTGCCGGAAAATCGCTCATGTCGGCGGCGCAACGTTACGTGCGCAAGATGTATAACCGGTTCGAGGCCACGCTGGTCCCGTCGGAGCCGCTGGCGCAAATCCTGGAAGGCTGGGGTGTGCGCAACACGCGGCTGGTTCCGCTCGGTGTGAACACGAACAACTTCACTCCCGAGCCGGACGATTCGTGGGAAACGCGGCAGGTTCTGGGAATCGAGCCCGGGCCGAGGCTCCTTCTCTACGTTGGCCGGTTGGCGCCGGAGAAAAACACAGCGGTCCTTTTCGACGCGTTCGCAATACTCGCGAAGCGTCGGCGCTGGGAATATCAACTTCTGGTCATCGGCGACGGGCCGCAGCGCCAGCAGTTGCGCCGGCTCGAGGCAGAAACGCAAAGCGTAAAGTGGATCCACTACAGCACCGATCCTTTGGAACTCGCGCGCTACTATCGCGCCGCGGATTTGTTTGTTCATCCAGGCATGCAGGAAACATTCGGTCTGGTGGCACTCGAAAGTCAGGCCTGCGGAACGCCGGTCGTCGGGATCCGCGGGTCGCGGCTCGACGGGATAATTCTGCACGACCAGCAGGACTGGGCGGCGGAGAACGACCCGGCGGCATTGGCGGACGCGATCGAGCAGTTCAGTGCGGGCGACCTCAAGGCGCTCGGGCGCGCGGCGGCTCAAAAGGCCGCGGCGGAATACGCCTGGCCGGCGGTGTTCGATCGACTGTTTTGCATTTACCGCGAGGTCTGCGCAAACTACACACGGTCAAGGCCATGAAATCCGAGAGAGCATTCACAATCCGCAGCTACCGCGCGACCGATCGCGCGGCGGTCCGGCGGCTCTGTTGCCAGACCGGATTCCTGGGTGATCCGATCGACCCGGTCTACCAGGATAACGAGCTGTTTGCCGATTTCCTTACGACTTATTACACAGAC
>JBEEHI010000172.1:0-2686 GCA_041167305.1 Verrucomicrobiota bacterium | reverse complement strand
AATAGCGAATCATCTTCGGCACGAAATGATAGACCGCCTTGTCATCAGCGATCCCGGTGCCGATGGAATTGGCGAGGCTGACATTTCCGTCGCGATACGCTTCCACGAGTCCGGAAACGCCGAGGCCGGAATCCTTTCGGAAGACCTGTGGATCGAGGAAGTCGTCGTTGATGCGGCGATAGATGACATCGACCTGCTTGTGCCCCTTGGTCGTACGCATGAAAACCTTGCCGCCTTGCGCGACCAGGTCGCGGCCCTCGACGATCTCGATCCCCATCGAGCGGGCGAGAAACGAATGCTCGAAGTAGGCGGAATTATGAACGCCGGGAGTGAGGAGGACGACGGTCGGTTCGTGCTTCGCGTGGGGCGCGATGTAGCGCAGGACGTTTAACAATTCCTGGCTGTAATCTTCTACCGGCCGCACCCGGTATTGGCCGAGCAAACTCGGGAACGTTCGCTTCATCGTCTGCCGGTTCTCGATCACATAGGAAACGCCGGACGGGCATCGCGCGTTATCTTCGAGCACGAGATAATTGCCCTCCTTGTCGCGGATGAGATCGGTGCCGCAAATGTGGATGTAAACATTCCGCGGCACATCGAAGTGCATGAACTCAGGCCGGAAAGCCTCGGCTTCCCAGACGATCGACTTCGGAATCACGCCGTCGCGCAGGATGTTTTGCTCGTGGTAAATGTCGTGGAGAAACCGGTTCAGCGCCGTGATTCGCTGGACGAGCCCGCGCTCGATCCGGTCCCATTCCTCGCCGGGAATGATGCGCGGCAGCAGATCGAACGGGAAAATGCGTTCCGTTCCCTGGTCGTCGTTGTAGACCGTGAAGGTCACGCCCTGGGTGAGGAACGTGGAAGCGGCCAGGGCGCGTTTGCGTTCGAACTCTTCGCGGTCCATTTCCTTGAAGCGTGCCAGCAATTTGCTGTAATGAGGCCGCGCCACGCGGGGCTCGGCAAACATCTCGTCAAAAAAATCCCCGACCTGATAATCGGAGAAGAAGTTACCCATGAATTCAGTCTGGCAGTGCGATAATCCGACGCAAATGGAAACCATGAGAGGAAACGCGCCGGACCACGAAAATGCGTGTGCGCGAGTCGCGATGCAGTTCCGGCAGCGCTGGCTCCGTCACTACGTGCGCGGCAAGCTGCGCCGCGACCAGGTTTATCAGACCGCTTACGACCTTCTTCGCTCTTCCGCCGAACCAATCCTCGACGTCGGCTGCGGCGTGGGATTGCTGGGATTTTATTTACGGGAGCGCGCCTGTCGGCAATTTGTCCTCGGCCTCGATGTCGACGTGCGGAAGATTCGCTACGGCGCAGAGATCGCGGCCGGCCATTACCGCGAGATCGAGCTGCGCTTCCACGACGTCGGCAAAACGCTCCCGGATTTTTGCGGCAACGTCGCGCTCTTCGACGTCCTGCATTATCTGCCGCACGAACGGCAGACCGCGCTGCTGACTCAACTGGCGAAATGCGTCGCACCCGGCGGCGTGCTCATCATCCGCGATTGTCCGCGCGACGCGGGTCCGCGCTATTGGATCACTTTACTGGCGGAGAAATTTGCGCAGGCGATTTCATGGAACCTCAATTCGCCGCTGCATTTCCCGTCGCGCGCCAGCATAGACGACGTCTTCATCGCCGCGGAATTCGAACGCGCTAGTCGCCCGCTGTGGGGAGCTTCGCCGTTCAACAATCACATCTTCATTTTCCGGCGCCGAGGCGCAGGCGTCTCGCCTGTGGGACAGGCTTGTCTTCTGTAGCCGCCGCCCTGCGGGCGGCGAGAGCAAGCGCGAATCACTCTCACGCTTCGCACAGCGAAGCGGCTACAGAAGAAAGGCCGCGTCAGCGCGGCAGAATCGGCCGCAGCTGTTCCGGCTGCGGTAGGACGCAGCGATAGCCCTGCTCGGCCAGGCCACTCAACGTCAGTTCCAGGCATTGGAGGTGGAACCCAGGATTTTTCGCGGCGCGGTGTCCCTCGTGCAGCACGATGATCGCGCCCGGTTTTGTATCGCCCAAAATTCGGCGTGCGACCTGCGCCGGATCGCGCTGGACCGTATCGAGTCCGCGAACCGCCCAACCGACCAAAACCAGCCGGCGACGTTCCAACTCCGGATGCACGAACAAATTCTTCAATCCAACCGGCGCCCGGAAGAAACGAGCCGGGCGATCCGGACCGGCCCGCAGCTGTTCCGCGCAAAGATCGATCTCCAATCCGATTCGGCGTGGGCCGGCGCACCAGAAGGTTCCACTCGGATGCGAGTAGGTGTGGTTCGCGATCTCATGGCCACGGCTCAGGATTTCCGTGATGAGATGCGGATATTGTTCCGCGCGCTGGCCGATGACGAAAAAAGTCGCGCGCGCTTCGAACTGGTCCAGCAGATCGAGCATGGCGACGGTGTGAGCGGGCGAGGGGCCGTCGTCGATGGTGAGCCAGACTTCCGGTTTGTCGGTTTGGAACGAACGCATGACCGGGCCGAACCACTGGCAATTGGCGACGAGCGTCGGGTAAAGGAGAAGGACGTGGGAAAGGAAGATCGGCGCGAGCGCGGGGAATAGGTTGATGCGCAGGAGATAAAACGCCAGGCAAGGCGCGATGAACGCAAACGCCAGGATGACGCGGCGTGGCCAGGCCGACTGATTAGGAATGGGCGCGGTCTCCATTGCGCAAAGCAAGGATCGC
>JBEEHI010000171.1:0-9545 GCA_041167305.1 Verrucomicrobiota bacterium | reverse complement strand
CAATGCCGCGACACCCCCGCCGAGCGTTTCGAAGTCGGCGAAAACCGAAAAGCCGCCTGAGAAACCGGTGTCGCCGGAAGAGGCGAAGAGCAATCTGCTTCGCGCCTCTGTTTTCTGGGCCATCTGCGCCCTGGCGGCGCTGGGCATGGGTCTTCCGATGCGAACGATTTCGACCAAGCTCGATCTCGCTCTCTCTAATAAAATGAGGAGCCAGCTCTTCGCGCGGATGCTTCGGCAATCGCCGGAGTTTTATCACACGCATGAATCGGGTGAGCTGAACGCAGTGGTGAACCAGTTTACCGTGGAAGCGGCGATGACGTTGCGTCAGGTCAGCGTGGACATGTTGCTCCAGATAGTGACCCTTGGGATCACGGTCGGGTTGCTCATTTACAACTTCAAAATGGGCGATGGTCCGCCGCCAACGATCGGGGGCGTTCCGATTCCGCCCTGGGCCATTCCGCTCGCGATCGTTCTCTTCGCCTTTATCTCACCCTGGATCACCGGAAAGCTGTCGAACAAAGTCCGCGACGTTTCGCGCGACCTGCAGGAAAAAATGGTCGCGCTCAACAGCCTGGTCACGGGCGCGATGCAATCGCCCGAGGAAATCCAGGCAATGGAGGCCGAGCCGATGTTCGTGGCCAAGCACGACAAGCAGCTCCGTTCGCTCCTGGGCTCACGGGTGAAGAACACCGTGACGATGGAGTCGATGGGACTCATCAGCAGCCTGCCAGGCTGGGTCGTCCAGGTCGTGATGCTCGCGTTCGGTATCTTCGCGGCCTACAAGTCTGGCAACCCGGCGGCGGCCGGCAACGTCGTCGCGATTTTCCTGCTTACCCCGCAACTGATGGGACCGATTCAGGCGCTTTCGGTTTACATCATCATGGCAGGCAGCGCGTGGCCGCGCATCGAGACCGTGAACGAGATGATGGAATCGCGCGCGCTCCGGGAAGAAAAATCGGGCACGGTGAAAGTGGCCTCGGTCGAGCCGACGCTGGCCGCCAGAAACCTCACGTTTTCCTACAAACCGGGCACGCGCCAAATCTTCGATGACATTTCGTTCGAGATTCCGCCGGGAAAAATCACCGGGTTTGTGGCGCGGATGGGGCAGGGGAAGACGACGTTTTTCAAGCTCGCGCTGCGTTTCTACGATCCGCAAAAAGGCGAGGTGTTGCTGGGCGGCCGGCCGGTGGGCGATTATTCGTCCGACAATCTTTACAATCACATCGCGATGATGTCGCAGTTCCCGGCCTTCTTCTACGATACCCTGCGCGCGAACATGCAGATGGCAAAAGCAGACGCGACCGACGAAGAAATCCGCGCGATCTGCGAGAAGACCGGCGTCTGGAAAATTCTGCAGGCGGGTGTGCAGGGCAATCCACTTGATGAGGAATTTGCCGCGGCGCGCCGCCTTTCCGGCGGGCAAAAGAAGCTCCTCGCGCTCACCCGTTGCCTGTTGCGCAATCCGGCGATCCTGTTCCTCGACGAGCCGACCGTCGGCATGGATAACCGGGAGAAGTTTTCGATGCTGGAGATCATCAAGCAGGCGCTCAAGGGCCACACGGTCATGGTCGTCGATCACGATTTGCGATGGCTCGTGCCGTTCTGCAATCATTTCGTGGTGCTCGATGACGGAAAGATCGCCGAGCAAGGCACCTCAGAGGAGCTGCTCGCGCGGCGCGGTTTATTCCACGAGCTCTATCACGCCGAAGATTCCAAACCGGAAGCGGCGGAAGACGCCCAGGCGGCGGCGCCGCCGCAGATGGCCGGAATAGCAGGGAAGCGTGGGCCGGGATGAGTCCGGGAGACGGACTATCGCCGGGAAAAGAATTCGCAAGAAGCGATAACGGATCAGTCTAATCAAGGTTGGCGAGACAAGTGGGAGAAAAAGGTTCTTGAAGCGCCACGAAAGAAAATGAGAATTTGCTGCTGCATCGAGTGATGTGACGGCGAGTTAAAAAGCAACAAAGAAACGAAAGGAAAGTTAGTTATGGCTGACGAAAAAACAGGCAAGAAGCCCAGTGATGAAGGCGGCGGCGGCGCAGAAAAAGGCGCTGATGCCGGCGAAGCGGGCGGTCGTTCGCGACAGCTGCTTTACACATGCTTCAATGACGGCGCCGGGAACTACATCGACCCAAGTTGGAGATGGTTCACCTGCTGGCGTTGTGGCGCGCTGAACTACACCTAAGCAAACAGTTACGCGGAAGAGCAGGGTTCCATGCCCTGCACTTCCTGGCCTGGCCTCGACGAATCCAAGCGGAAGACGAGGTCAGGCAAGGAAGAAAATAATATGGCTGGCGAAAATTCGGGCAGGAAACCGGAGAAACCCGGCGGTCAGGGAATGGAGCAGGACCCGCCGGCTCCAGTCGAAGCCGGGCCGCGCTCGAAGCGGATGGCTTACATCTGTTGGAACGACGGTGCCTCGAATTTCGTCGAGCCCGGTTGGGAGTGGTTCACGTGCTGGCGCTGCGGAGCGCTGGTTTACACAGCATAACGTCGCGCATCGATTTTCCCCTCGACAATACGACGATGCGTCGCATCGTAGCTGATCGATTAATCACGTAAGAACCTCCCTGCGCAATCGTCCCGTCCGGGCGGCCGCAGAGGTATTCAACGCGTTTCTTCCATTCCATATGACCACGCAGCACATCCCACTATTCGCCGCCTTTTTCTTTGCCGTTTCCTCGGTATTAATGCCATCGCTTCAGGCGCAGCAATCATCTCACCTCGCCGATCTTGCCATTACCAAAGCGGCGGACTCTGATCAGACCGCGGCCGGCGCTAACGTGACCTACACGATTCACGTTACCAACAACGGACCGAACGATTCTGTAGTGGCAACGTTGACTGACCGTATCCCCTCACAAACGACTTTTGTTTCCGTTACTCCCGATGCCGATTGGACCTGCAACGATCCGAGCGACCCGTCACAAGGCAATACGCTGAATTGCACTCGAAATAGCGTCCCCATCGGAGCTGATGATGTGTTTACTCTGGTCGTAACAGTTCAAGCCCAAACGCCTCCGGGATCGATTATCACGAACACAGTGACCGTTAGCACTCCGCCGGATAACGATCCCAATTTCGGATTAATTGATACCGACCCCGACGAAAGTAACAATACGGCTTTTGCCAACACGACGGTGCCCGGCGGAACCCAGGCAGACCTAAGCGTCTCCAAGGTTGCGGATGCCCAGCAGGTGCTGCCGGATTCCAACGTAACTTTCACTATTCAAGTGGCCGCCTCCGGCGACGTTTCTAACGCGAGCTTGAACGATTTGCTTCCCAGCAACATGACATTTGTGTCTTTCTCGCAAAACTCCGGTCCGACCTGGAATTGCAGCACACCGAATGCAGGAAATGGAGGCACCGTATCCTGCACGAATGCTTCCGTTCCCTCAGGTTCCACCAGCGTCTTTGTCATTACCGGTCACATTCCCGCGTCAGCTCACTCGGGCGATACCTACGAGAACTTCGCCAGCATAAGTTCGGCCGAGGATATTAACTCGGAAAACGACAGCTCCGAAGCGACGGTCACGGTAGTGGAGGCGATTCCTACTCTAACCACGCAAGCTTCTGGCTCGGTGATGCTCGGTGGATCCATTTCCGACACCGCAACGTTGTCTGGAAGCCAGGCGGCGACGGGAACGATCGGTTTCGTCGCCTACGGTCCTGACGATCCTACCTGCGGCAATCCGGCGTTTGCTTCGGACGTAAATGTTCAAGGTGACGGCCAATACGCGTCCGGGCCCTTCACGCCCACCGTCGCCGGCACCTACCGCTTCATCGCCAATTATAGTGGGGATTTCAATAACAAAGCCGTCGCCACGACCTGTAGCGACGCGAATGAATCGGTGGTGGTCATCGGTCCTACTCCCACACCTACCGCCACAGCGACACCTACGGCTACAGCGACGCCCCCGCCTTCCCAAACCACAAATCTATCCACCCGCGTGCGGACTGAGACCGGGGATAAGGTAATGATCGGCGGTTTCATCATTACGGGCAGTGTCCCCAAAGCGGTGGTCTTGCGCGGGCTCGGGCCTTCCCTGACCCGTTTTGGAATCACAGACTTGCTACTCGATCCGGTTCTCGAACTCCGCGGGGCGAGCGGCAATCTCATCTTCCGGAACGATAATTGGAAAGATACGCAGCGAAATCAGATCGAAGGTACGCCCTTTCAGCCGACGGACGATCGTGAGTCGGTCATTGTTACCACTTTGCCACCGGCCGCCTATACCATGATTCTAGCCGGCAAGAACCAGTCGACGGGCATCGGCGCGGTCGAAGTCTACGACAACAATCAGGCCATCGATTCGCAACTTGGGAATCTGAGCACGCGCGGCTTTGTGCAGACCCAGGACAAGGTGATGATCGGAGGTTTCACGCTTGGAGTAAGTAACAATCCAACACGGATCGCCGTGCGTGGACTTGGGCCCTCCCTGGCTCAATCGGGCTTAAGTAATGTCCTGGCGGATCCGACCCTTGAGCTACGGGATGCAAACGGCGCCCTCCTGATAGCGAACGACGATTGGCAAAGCGACCCAGTTTCCGCGGCGCAGCTAACAGCGAATGGACTAGCTTTGCCGAATCCGAAAGAAGCAGGCATCTTCACGCTCCTGCCCGGCGGCCAGTTCACCGCCATCCTTGCCGGCAAGAGCGGCGGCATCGGAATCGGATTGGTGGAAATCTACAACCTCAGGTAACGCGACAAGCTTGGATGAAGGCGGGCGCCTTTCATTCCTAGTGGAGGTTGTAAACTTCTACGAGGGCAACTCCAGTGCCGGCGTTCTTTCCCCTTACCACAGCTGTGTAATTACCGGGAGAGAGCGTGGCGACAATCGCTGACTCCAAATCATCCGCCGGCGGAATCGCAGTAGCTCTTACTGCGCTTTCCTGGGACTGCTGGGTCTGATCGTTCACTTTCCAATTATCGTTCGTCGCGATGGTGCCGCCGTTGTTGTCGTGAAGCTCCAGGGTAGGATCCGGTAATACGTTCGGCACACCGGATCCGGCGAGTGATGGGCCCACGGCACGGACCAACACCGTAGCTTTTCCGTCCGCGTTATTTCCTCCGACGATGAAGCCACCGATCATGACGTTGTCATTCGTCTCCACAAATCCCCGGCTGCTGATATTTGCCAGTTCGGAGTTTGCGGCCTGGTTCAGGTCGTAGACTTCCACCACACCGATACCGGTCCCACCGTTCTTCCCCGATAGGATAGCGGTGTAGCTGCCGGGATTCAAAGTGGTGACAATGGCAGACTCCAGATCGTTCCCGGGCGGAATAGTAGTGGCCTGGACCTCTGCCTGCTGGCTCGTTCCGTCGGAGCGCGTTTTCCAATTATCGTTTGTGGCGAGGGTAGTATTGCCCTGATGCAGTTCCAAAACCGGATCGGACAGGACAATGCCGACGCCGTTTAGTGAGGGCCCAATCCCCCGAATGATCACCTTCTTCGGTTCCGTGCCGCTAACAATGAAACCAGCGATGAGGGTATTGTCGCCGGTTTGGACGCGCAGGCGCGTCGAGATGTTGAGCAAATGCAAAGCAGGCGGCGCGACGCGAACATAGTAAATGTCCTGTTCGCCGTTGAACGTTGCCGTGTAGGCTACATTCCCGCCTCCAATATCGGAAACGATAGTAATGTAATCGCCGATCTTGTTCTGGTTCGGATAGCCGAGGAACGGATTGAACGCATTACTCACTTCCACGTTCGCAGACCAGGTGTTGCCTCCATCGAGGCTATAGGAGTAGAAGAGTTGCGAATCGGTGTTGTTCGCGGCGTTGCGTGTATCGAGCCAGACCGCGTCGATCCGTCCATGGGGCGCCACCGCCATCGTGCCGAACCAATGCCACTTATTATGATTGACGGGGTCGTCGTTGATGCGCCGCAGGGCACTAAAGCTTTGTCCGCCGTTCGTGCTCCGGACGAACATGACATCGCTCCCGGTGCCAAAGCCGAACGGCGTTACGCTCGCCAGCACGTAGACATTGTTATTCGTGCTGGCGCCGGAACGGTCCACCGCCAGAAAAATCTGGCCCATGATTCCTTCCGGGTTAATCGACTTTCCGGCAACAATGTTGCCGCCCAGGCTGACCGCCGTAGCCTGATCGAACGTGGGTATGATGCCTTCATTCCTGGCGTTGCTGGAGCGCACGCACCAATTCTGGAGAGTGTCCCCATTCACGCCACCAATGAAGAGATCGCCATTCGAGTTCACATCGAGCGTCCCCCATATCGGAGAGTTGGGAATGTTGATCGGGTTCATCCAGTTCGAGCCGCCATTAGTGGATCGGCTAAACTGTCTGCCACCGTAGTTATTCCCAGCCGTGCTCCAGGATTGGTATTGGAACCCATGGCCCGAACTGTTGGTGTTATCGATCGTGAACCACTGTTTGTCACCGCCCGTCGCAAATCCCAGATTCGTCCAGGATTGTCCGCTATTGAGGGAGCGCCACACGTTGTCGTCGAAGTTCGTTAGAAGGCTAAGGTAAAAGAAATGGCCGAGGTCGTTTGACGCCAGGACGGGGTCGCTCCGGAAGACGTTGTTCTCCAGTACGCCGGGAAAAGTCCAGGAGACACCGCCATTGGAAGTGAATCCCCAGCCGGCCTGGCGGAAGTTTGAGCTAACGCTATCGAACTGCCGCCAGCCAATCACCATCCTGTTGCGATCGGTCAGGTCTATTGAGATCGAAGGCTCGTTCGCCGCATCGTTCGTGATGTTCTGACCATTAGCGTCAACGTTCACCTGGTAACTGGTGAAGGGTCCGTGCGTCGAAATCATCGGCTCTGACCGGTCGTTTCCCCAGATGAACATCGGAGCGTCGCCGTAGCGTTCGAGTTCCTCGGTCGGGAGAGGCTTGGCCGGAACTGATTGGCCGAACGCGGCACTAGCTCCAAGCGCCAGCACCAGCCCAGTAAGTAGCTTTGCCTTCGACACCCTGGAGCACCTTAACCGCGACAAGAATACTCTTAAATGGAAACTATTGGCCAAGATCGTAAACCTCCACCAGACCTATGCCTGTGCTGTCGTTCTCGCCCGCCAGCAAAGCCGTGTAACGGCCGGGCGGAAGTGTGACGGCTATCCCGGATTCCAGGTTATCGGATGGCTCCAGGCCCGCAGCCGATAACTTCGCGGCCTGGGCTGGATCGTCCTGCCAGTCATTGTTAGTCGCAAGTAAAGCACCGTCGCCGTCGCGCAGCTCCAGGGTTGGATTAGGCAGAGGATTGCTCACACCCGAAGAGGCCAGGCTCGGTCCGATACCGCGGATCACGATGCGGTCCGCTCCGTTCTGGTTTCCAAGGATGAATCCGGCAATCGTAATATCGGCGCCCGTCTGCACAAAGGCGCGCGTGCTGATATTAGCCAGTCTACCAGCAGGCTGGTTGAGATCGTAAACTTCCACCAGAGCGACGCCGGTCCCGCCGTTGTTCCCTCTCACGATCGCCGTGTAGTTTCCCGGCGTCAGCGTCGTGTCGATGGCGGATTCCAAGTCGTTCACGGGTGGAATACCTGTGGCCTTGATGGCATCCTCCTGAGTATCTCGCCAGTTGTTGTTCGAGGCGAAGGGGGCGGGGCCGGAATGGTAAAGTTCGAGCATAGGGTCGGCGAGGGCGTTCGGCACGCCCGATTGTGTTAGCGACGGTCCTATCGCCCGTATGAGGACGTGCTTGGGTGTGATCCCCGAGGTGATGAAGCCGCCGATACCAATATTGTCGCCCGTTCCCACTCGCATCCTGGTGGAGAGATTGACCGGCTGAGCTGGTGTGGCGGTGGGGGTAGCAGTCGGAGTAGCGGTAGCAGTAGCCGTAGGCGTTGTGGTGGCGGTCGGAGTAGGTGTAGCAGTGGCAGTGGCCGTAGGCGTGGAGGTTGCGGTAGCAGTGGCTGTAGCCGTAGGTGTTGACGTTGCCGTAGCCGTCGGAGTCGGAGTAGGTGAGGCCACGTTGTGACTCCTGGTGTCGCTGCTCAAGGCCGACAGAGTATCGGATTGATACGTGGCGGTGATCGTGTGGCTACCCGGGCTCAAGCTTGAAGTGCTAAAGGACGCGCTCCCGCCACTCAGGGGAATCTGGGCGAGGGAATTCGATCCTTCCTGGAAGTTGACCATGCCGGTAGGTGGGGTCGATCCACCCGTGACCGTGGCCGTAAACGAAACCGATTGGCCGATAGCCGAAGGATTGGGCACCGAAGTCAACGTCGTAGTCGTCGCGAACGCGTGGATTTTTTGGAGAAGCATGGCGTTGCCCGCGGGGAAGTTCGCGTCGCCGTTGTAAGTGGCGGTGATGAGATGGTTGCCGAGGAACCCGTTTCCCGCCGCCAGGCTCGAAGTCGTTACCGAGGCCCGGCCATTCGCGTCCAGCGGGACGTTGGCGGCGAGGGTCGTGGTGATAGGTGTCAGGTCCTGATAGGTGAAGTCCACGAACGTCACCGTGCCGGAAGGCGTGGGTGACGGTGAGCTTGGATTTGAAACGGTGGCCGTGAAGGTGACAGGGTTGCCGGTAACAAACGTGCGAACGTCCGGCGCACTGGTAGCAAGGGTGACATTGACGCCCGCGAGCGGCCCGAGGGCGAACAGCGTTCCGCCGTTGAGCGTTAAGACCGTCCCGTCCGGCCCGATCAAGACGGGAACATAAGGCTCACCGACCCCGGGGCTAAGCGTTACCGCCTGGGCAAACGAATTCGTGCCGACATTCCAGCGATAAAGTCGGCCGTCTTCACTGGGCACGAAGATGCTGTTAGTGGCCGGGTTCACCGCGGCTGTGTTGATGCACCACTCCCTGACTGCGTAGGGAAACTGCGCCGAGTAATTTTCAGGGTCCGGCGTGGGGCCGATCAACGTCAGCACTTCGCGCATCTCGACAAAGCCGGGCGCGGAAGAGTGTGCATCGATTTGGGTGGCATTCGGATCAAGCAGCGCGAGCCGGTTCACGCCGTCGCCGTCGCTAAAAGCGTAGTTGTTGTATTTGCAGAACAGGAGGTAGGAAGAGCTGCCCTGGTAAGAGGGCACCATCGAGGAGGGAACAATCGCAGCCGTATAATCCCAGCCGAACCCGCCCGAGAGTTTCTGGGTGGCGAGGTCGCTGCTAAACCGGAGGAGAAACCCACGAAAACCGCCACCCGGATTGCCCAGGACCCCAAAGTAAACGTCGTTATCCGGCGCGACCATGGGTGACGCCGTGCTGTCGTCGGTGATCTGGGCAGCGTTGCCATTGCGCGGGTCCTTCAATGCCACGCGGTACTTCGCCGCGAGCGTCGTGCTATCGAGGCCGAGGAGGTAGGAAGTGGAAACGCTGCTGGACTTGGCCACGACATAAACAGTCGATTCGTCATTGCTCAGCGCCGGCGCGGAATTATGCGAGTCCCGGTTGATGCTCGCATCGTTCGCCGCGGTCCCTGCCAGGACATAGGTCCCATTGCCGTTGGCATCGATGCGGGCAAAACCGCTTTGGGTCGTGTTCAACGGCGCCGGCGCCGTGCCTTGGACGCGGAACCCGAAAAACACATTGCCATTGCTATCCGGGGTTAGCGGCGTGTTGATGAAAATG
>JBEEHI010000170.1:0-5425 GCA_041167305.1 Verrucomicrobiota bacterium | reverse complement strand
GCAGGCAATGCCGCCCATCGCGCCGTCGCCGGTGCAATCGAGACTGGAAATTTTCGCGTTGAGTTCTTCATCGAGATCGACCCGGCCGGTGATTCGGAGCGATGTGCTAAGGAACAGTTTCTTCGCCCGCAGGCGAACTTCCGCGGCAAGCGATCGTGAACTGTTCGAGCGCAAGGAGAGCTGCACGTTATCGATCGCGACGCCATGCTTCGCCGCTTCGGTTTTCGCCACTTCGGCGATCAACGCTTCGAGATCGGCCGGCGAAGCGGAGACTTCGATCCGGCCATCGGCCGCGCTGTGAAGCATCAGGACGACATTGCCTTGGGAATCGGCGGCGCGATGGAGATGGACATTTTTCGCCTCGAGAGCGAAGTCCACCGCACCGGGACCGACGGAGATGCGTGAGCCGTTAGCGGCAAAGGAGTCCACCGTGAGCGCAGGAGCCGATTCGCCGGCGGGAGTGGGAACTGTTGGCGGTTGGCCGCGCAGCTTCGCGCCATCGAGCGCCACCGCGAGGCTGGCCAAATGCGGATAGGAGACCTCGCGGATGGTTACGGGATCGTTCGGGAGCTCGAAGAGGTCGCGGAGACTTTCGTTCAGGTGCCGGGTGAGATCGGCCGTATTGGTGGGGAGGGCGTTTGTCTTTAGTGGAAACATGGGCAAAACGCCCAACGTCCAACGCCCAACGCCCAACGTCCAATGAAGAGAGACAAATTCCCACCGTTGTGATCCTTTGTGTCCCGTCGTGTGAGGCTCCGTAGAGGCCAGACCGACAGAAAAGATTTGCATTCCCAACCTCTCTGGCTACTTTCCGCGTTCCCTTATGGCGAAAACGTCCTGGATCAATCGCAACAATCGCAAGCGCGCAACCGTGAAAAAATACGCGGCGCTTCGTGCTGAGCTCAAAGCGAAGAAAGATTATCTGGCCCTCTCTCAGCTGCCGCGCAACGCCAGCCCGACCCGGGTGGTCAATCGTTGCGAAGTGAGCGGCCGCCGCCGGGCCTTCATTCGCCGATTCAAGGTTTCGCGGCTGACGTTCCGGGAACTTGCCTCGAACGGGTTCATCCCGGGCGTGACGAAGTCGAGCTGGTAGGACACCGGCTCGCGGGTTGTCGGGTGTGCGGCGCGCATCCGTTCCATGAATTCTTTGTTTTTACCATTCCTAGCGCTCGCACCCCTGGCGGACGCAGTCTCTGAGTCCTGGGATTCGCCGATCATCATCCTGGGGAAGTTGGCGGTCATCCTGGGGCTGGTTGCGCTCAACGCCTTTTTCGTGGCCTCCGAGTTTGCCATCGTGAAGGTCCGCAACAGCCAGCTCGATGCGCTCGAGGACGAAGGCAATGTGAAGGCGGTTTTCGCCAAGCACGTCCGCGGACATCTCGATGCCTACCTCTCCGCGACCCAGCTGGGCATTACCCTGGCCAGTCTCGCCCTGGGCTGGATCGGTGAACAATTTCTCGCCCACATGCTCGAGCCCGCTTTCCTGCTAATGAACGTGCACTCGCACGCCCTCGTCTCCACTATCTCCATCACGCTCGCATTTATCGGAATTACGTTCCTCCACATTGTCTTCGGCGAGCTGGCGCCGAAATACCTTGCGATCGGCAATCCGATTTCCATTACGCTGATGCTCGCCCGGCCGCTGGGCGCGTTCTATATCCTCTTCAAACCGGCGATCTGGATCCTAAACAAATCCTCGAATTTCTTTCTCCAGAAACTTCTGCGGATCAAACCGGTGGCCGGCTCGGAGCTGGCCCACAGCGAAGAGGAGTTGCGCCTCATCCTGGACGAAAGCGAAAAATCCGATGAAGTCTCGGAACTTGGACGCGATCTGCTCGTGAACGCGCTCGACCTTCGGCAGCGCGTCGTCCGCGATATCATGACGCCGCGCGGCGAAGTGGTCTTCCTCGATCTCGAGCTCAGCTTCGAGGAAAACGTGAAGACGGCCCTTGAATCGCGCCACACGCGGTTCCCGCTTTGCCGCGGCCACCTCGATAATGCGCTTGGCCTCATTCACATCAAGGAGCTGATGCCGATGATGCGCGATCCGCAACCGGACCTGCTCCGGATCAAGCGCGAGCTGATTCCCGTGCCGGAGATGATGTCGCTGGAAAAATTGCTGAATCTCTTTCTCACCAGGCACGCCCATCTCGCTATCGTTGTCGATGAATACGGAGGCACCGTCGGAATGGTGACGCTGGAGAATGTGCTCGAGGAAATCGTCGGCGACATCCAGGACGAGTTCGACAGCGAGAAGGCGGAGTTCCGCAAGATCAACGAGGACGAATTTTCCGTCGATGGCGCGCTGGGGCTTTACGAGCTGCGCGATCTCGCCGGGCTCGAGTTGGAAAGTGCCGATGTCAGCACGATCGGCGGTTACGTCACCCATCTGCTCGGCCATCTGCCGAAGCAGGGCGAGCACGTGCGCATCAACGATTACGTTGTTACCATTTCCCAGACGGACGGCCGGCGAGTCGGCCAGCTCCACTTTCGCAAACAAAAAGCCGAAGATCGGCCCGAGGCCGTCCTCGAAAGTTAGCCGTTCTGTTCTTCCAACTGGGCGATCGCCGCTTGCAGGCGATCGATGTTGACCGGCTTGATGAGGTGATCGGAGAACCCGGCGTCCCGGCTCCGTTCCACGTCTTCATCCATGCCGAATCCGCTCAGGGCGAGGGCGGGCACGTCACGCGTTTGCCGGATGCGTTTCAATAATTCCAGGCCGCTCCCATCGGGCAACCCGATATCGCTCAGCAAAATGTCGAACGGTTGTTCCTCGGCGATCTGAAGGGCGTCCGTCATGTTTTCGGCGGCGAGAACTTCGTAGCCCAGGCGCCGGAGCAATAACTGCATCGAACGCAAGGTATCGCCGTGATCGTCCACCACGAGGATGCGGCGTTTCCCGGCTGCGACGGCCTGGCTGCCGGTGACTTCGCGAGTCTTGATGGCTGGATTTCCCCAGGAAAAGAAGGTAGGCCAAAAAGCTGGAACGTCTCCCGTACCGAAAACGTCGTAGGTCGATTCCATCGTATGCGCTCCGGGGGTCCCGGGGGACGCTGATACTAGATAGGCTTATCGGAAGCGGTCAACGCCGAGTGTGGGATGGACCGATCTTTTCTGGCGAATGACTCGCGCCCGCCCGGAGCGAGATTGACCTTGCGAAAGGGCGAGCATTGCGTTGCGTAGGCAGTCATGCTTAGATTTTGGTCATCCACTGCCGCGGCTCTGCTCACCGGCACGACTCTTTTTGCCGCCGAAGTGCAGGTGCAGGTAAAACCTTCGCCCACGCCCGCGGCGCGCCCCTCCGCGTCTCCTTCCGCGGCGCCGCGTCCGGCCGGATCGCCCTCGGCCACATCGCGGCCCCGTGGAACGCCCTCAGCGACTCCGGTCTCTGCGAAGCTGCCTCAATACCGCCCGGCCCTTCTCGGCACCGGGCCCTACTCCGTCATCAATCGCATGGACACCGCCGGGTTAATCCGGGACGGGCAAAAAGACGGGCAGCTCTTTTTCTGCTGTTCCGTCGACAAGGCCGGCGTGATCGCTAATACGTGGACCTACCGGCAATCGCCGGATTCGAAGCTGCTCGAGAGAGAATTGGTCCGCTGCCTCGACACCGCGGTCTTCGTTCCTGCGGTTTACAACCACGAACTGGTTCACGTGCTTTTTTACGGGACCGTCACTTTCAAGGTGGTGGATGGAAAACCGCGCCTGCGCATTTTCGAGAACCAGGAAGCCGAGGAATTGAAAAAGGAAAGCGACTTCATCGGGCCGCAACCGTTTGTCGGGAAAGACTCGAAGTTCGAGGGTCTGCATTACCCCAATGATGCCGTGACCTCGGAGCTCAGCGGCATCGTGGAATTGGCGATGAAAATCGATGCGACCGGGGCGATGAAAGATCTGCAGATCGTTTCCGAGTATCCGCCGCTGGTGGGATTCCGGCGGGCGGCGGCGGAGGATTTCCGCGTGGCCTCATTCATTCCGGCGTTCCGTGAGGGGAAACCGGTGGAATGCAGCATCACCCTCCCGGTTTATTACGAACCGTAACGCTGGAACGATTCCCGCCGGCTTCGAAGTCTGACGTTCGTGGCGAAACCTCCCTTTCTGCCGTGCTCTTTTTTCGCGCGCGATCCGCTGGTCTGCGCAAGTGAGCTCATTGGCACCGAATTGATCTGGGGGGAATGCTCGGGGCTCATCGTCGAGACCGAGGCCTATCTCACGCTGAACGACGAAGCGTCCCACACCTTTACCCGACCGAGCACCCGCGCGTTCGTCGAGCGGAACGACGCCGGCGCGATTTACATTTACATGAACTACGGCGTCCACTGGATGTTGAACCTGCTGGTGAAAGGCGGCGAACGGAGTGGCCTGATTTTGATTCGCGCCCTCGAACCGCGGCGCGGTTTGTCCGCGATGCGGACGCGCCGTGGCGTGGAAGAGTTGCGCCGGCTTTGTTCTGGCCCGGGAAAACTCGCGCAGGCTCTGGATATCACGAAGCGCCATCACGAGCTGAGCATTTGCTCGGATTCGCGGCGTTGCCTCTTGCCGCGGAGTGCGGAGGTTCGCGTGGTCGCTGATCCGCGCATCGGCATCAGCCGTTCGAAGGATTTTCCGTGGCGCTTCACGCGAGCCGACAGCCCCTTCGTCAGCCGCTCCGTTCGCATAGGTCCCATATGACATATAGGTCCAATGCATTACTTTACCCACCCATGAAAAAACGCGTCCTGCTCGGCATGAGCGGCGGAGTCGATTCCAGCGTGGCGGGTTATCTTCTCCGCCAGCAGGGATACGATGTCGTCGGCGTGACCATGAAGGTCTGGCCACAGGATTGCATCTCGCGCGCCGAGGATAAATGTTGCGGTCCGCAGGCCGTGGCGGACGCGCGGAGCGTGGCCCACTCGTTAGGCATTCCGCATTACGTCGTGGATGAAGCCGATCAATTCGAGCGCCTCGTCATCGATTATTTTTCCAGCGAATACCAGGCCGGCCGGACGCCGAACCCCTGCGTGATGTGCAACGAGAAGCTGAAGTTCGGCAATCTCTGGAGCAAGGCGCAGGCGCTCGGCTGCGATTACATCGCCACCGGTCATTACGCCATCATCGAACATCATCCGGACCGCGCGGTTCTGCGCAAAGGCGTCGACCCGCGGAAGGACCAGTCCTATTTCCTGTTTAGCTTGCGCCAGCCGCAATTGCGTCACGCCCTGACGCCGCTCGGCGGCATGGCGAAGCCGGCCATCCGCGAGATCGCGCGCTCGTTAGGCCTGAGGGTCGCCGACAAAGTGGATAGCCAGGAAATCTGTTTCGTCCCGGGGAATGACTACAAGGCCTTTCTCCGCTCCCATCTCGACCAGGGGGAATTTCATCCCGGCGGCATCTACGATCTCGAGGGAAATTTCATCGGCGAACACGAAGGCATCGAGATGTTCAC
>JBEEHI010000169.1:0-2948 GCA_041167305.1 Verrucomicrobiota bacterium | reverse complement strand
AATGAAACGTCTGCCGCGACGGACTCACCGTGAACGACGGCGTCTTCTCCTGGTGAAACGGGCAGAGCGCCTTGAACGTCGTGCCCGCGCGCTTGAGCGGAAAATAAGTCCCGATCACTTCCACGATGTCGTTCGCGGCCGCGATTTGCTCGATGGTTTGTGTCGGGATCGTTCCCATGCGCGTTTACTTTTCGCTCGTGTTGCTGCCAGTCGCGATTCAAATTAAGCCAGAAGCGATTCTTTGATGAGAATATTGTTCCCGCTGCTGCCGTTGTTCCTGGGTCTGGCCGCGATCACGCCGGCTGCGCACGCGCGCGACGTCGTGCGGAAGGGCGACACCGTTGTCGTCGAGCTCAGCGGAGAGATTTCGCCGCCGATGCATTTGTTTCTGCGCCGGGCGATCAAGGCCGCGGAAAGCGCCGGCGCGGGCGCGATCGTCATCGAGATGAATACCTATGGCGGCCGGCTCGATTCCGCGGGCGACATTGCCGGGGCGCTCAACCGCACGACGATCCCGACCTACACCTTCATCAACACCAACGCTGGTTCCGCGGGCGCGCTCATCGCGCTGGCCACCCGCCATATCTACATGTCGCCGGTAAGCGCGATTGGCGCCGCCGCGCCAGTGCTCTCAACCGGTGCCGACCTGCCCGCGACGGAGAAGGAGAAGACGCTTTCGTATTGGTCGGCGCTCGTCCGCAATTCCGCCACGCGCAACGGACACAATCCCGACATCGGCGAAGCGTTCATGGACAATCAGAAGGAAGTGAAAATCGGCGACCGCGTCGTGCATCCGAAAGGGACGCTGCTGACCTTGAACGCGCAGGAAGCGACCGAGCTGATCAACGGCAAGCCTCTCCTCGCCGATGGGCTCGCCGATTCCGTCGCCGATCTCGCGAAGAAAGCCGGGTTCAAGGGCAACCTCGTCGCGCTCGATCCCAGCGGGTTTGAGCGCCTGGCGTTCTGGATCACCGCGCTCGCGCCCTTGCTTCTGTTGCTCGGAATCATCTGCGCCTATCTCGAATTCAAAATGCCGGGCGTCAGCATGCCGGGGATCATCGCCGCGATCTGTTTCGCGCTTTTCTTTGCCGGCCATTACTTGGCCGGGCTCGCGGGGTGGGAAGTCGTCGCCCTCTTCGTTCTCGGAGTGGTTTTCGTCTTGGTCGAAATCCTTTTCTTCGCCCACTCGACGATTGTCTTCGGCGTCATCGGCGTCTTTCTCATGCTGGGCTCGCTGCTCTGGGCCATGATCGATCGTTATCCCGGCGAGACATTTTTTCCGACGGGCGACATGCTCGCGATCCCGTTGCGCAATCTCTTTTTCTCGCTCGTCGCCGCGGTCGTCGTCATCCTGGTCCTCGCCCGTTACCTTCCGAAGACCAACCTCTACCGCCGGTTTGCCCTCATGACGACGAATCCGCCCGGCCCATCACTCACCGGCGTCCCGCGCGAATTCGCTACCGCGCTCGACGTGACGCCCGGCATGGAGGGCACCGCGCAAACGACGTTGCGGCCCAGCGGCAAGGCGCGCTTCGCCGATCATGTCATCGATGTTGTCACCGGCGGCGAATTCATCTCCGCGGAGACACCCATCACCGTCGTTCAGAAAGACGGGATGCGCGTTGTCGTGAAGGCGCTGGGCTAATTGGCTTTGGAGGCGGGGCGCCCTCGCCCCGCTGAGAGTGAGCATCGCTTCCCAAAACGGCCTGAGGGCAGGCCGTCTCCAGAACTAGCCACCGGCGACAACGCGCACGAACTCGATGCGATCTCCTTCGGCGAGTTTTCGCTCAGGCCATTCGCGCAGGTGAAGCGCAACGGTGTTGTGCTCGATCAGGACACTGTTCGGCTGCAGGCCGTAATGTTTCGCCAGCTCGGCCACATTCGTTAGGCCATTGATCTCGGCGCGCTCGCCGTTTACCCAAACGTTCATCGCGCCACCAGGCTGGCATCCCAGTCTTTCCAGACCGGCTCGAACCCGCGCTGCCGCAAGGCTTCCGCGACGTCGGCCGGCGACCGGGCGTCACTAATCTCAAATTGCCCCGTGGCTAGCATGTCTTCGCCGTTTTCGAATTCCGGTGCGACGATCCGCCCTCGCACCGTGCGGTGCAGTTCCTCCGCTCCTTGGCCGGTGTAGCCGCCCGGCTCCGTGTGACTGCCCGCGCTCATCAGCGTCACGCCGAGTGGCGCGAGCGCGTCGCGCAAAGCCGCCCGTTCGCGCGTGCTCAGCACGATCCCGACTTCGGGAAACGTGATCCGAAAAGCGCAGATCAATTGCGCTAGCTCGCGATCCGTCATCGAGAACGGCGGATGAAATTCTCCCGCCGCCGGACGTAGGCGCGGCAGACTCACCGTGATTTGCGCCTGCCAGCAATGTTTCAGCAAATACTCCGCGTGCGCGGCCAGGCTGAGCGCTTCCTCCTGCCAGCGGCACAGACCGAACAACGCGCCAATTCCCAATCGGCGAAATCCCGCATCGTATCCGCGGTGGGCGCAATCGAGCCGCCAGTTGAAATCGCGTTTCGGTCCCGACGTGTGGAGTTCCGCGTACGTTTCACGGTTGTAGGTTTCCTGGTAAACCACGAGACCTTCCGCGCCAGCTTCAACGATCGGAACATAGTCCGCCGTCTCCATCGGCCCGACCTCGATCGAGATCGACGAGAACTCCGGGGCCAGCGCGCGGACGCAATCCGCCAGATAAGTTTGGCTGATGAACTTCGGATGTTCGCCCGCGACGAGGAGCACCTGCCGGAACCCTTCCTTCGACAGGTGCCGGCCTTCGGCCACCACCTGCTCGACACTGAGCGTCACGCGCAGGATCGGATT
The DNA here is from genome assembly GCA_041167305.1 of Verrucomicrobiota bacterium. Classification (GTDB taxonomy): domain Bacteria; phylum Verrucomicrobiota; class Verrucomicrobiia; order Chthoniobacterales; family UBA10450; genus AV80. The sequence continues at coordinate 125 of JBEEHI010000169.1, read as the reverse complement.
GTCGCGGGAGAAACCGCAGTAGCTGCAATTGTTGATGCACTCGTTCGAAAGATAGAGCGGCGCGAAGAGCCGCATCGTCCGCCCGAAATTCTGGAGCGTTAGCGCGTGCGCCTGTTGCGCCAACG
>JBEEHI010000168.1:0-3081 GCA_041167305.1 Verrucomicrobiota bacterium | reverse complement strand
AAGAATCGCTTGACCGACTCGGGCAGTGACGCCAGCTTACGCACCTTCGAGGTCAGTTATGTCAAAAGTTTGCAGCATTACAGGATCAAAAGTCACGCGCGGAAGTGTGATTCATCGGCGTGGTATGGCCAAGAAAAAGGGCGGCGTGGGTCGTCACGTCACCAAGAATGTGCCCCGCACCTTCAGCCCGAACCTGCACGAGCGTCGCATCTGGGTGCCGGAATTGAAGAAATTCGTCCGCATTCGCGTGACCGCGCGGGGGATGAAGACGCTGAATAAAAACGGCGCTTACGCGACGTTGAAGAAGGCCGGCCTGGTTCCGGCGTAGTCTCGAAACTCGGCATCACGCCAAGGCGTGTCATCCCGAGTCCGGCGGCTGCGGGACGAGAGACCTCCCGGTCGCACAGAAGATCACACACGCCAGAAGACAGGCTCGTTAGCAGCCTGCGGCCCCGGGCATCGCGAAAGCGTTTCTTGAGTAACGCTTCCTTCGGCTGTGAGGTCCCTCGGCGCGCTTCGCCAGCCTCGGGATGACAGGGCTTATTCTTGGGCGACGACCGTAGGTTTCTCGACCGCGGAAATAGCGTCCTCGACTTGGCTCGATTCTTCGGCCTTGCTTTCGTCTTCCAGGATAGAGCTGATTGGCACGACTTCGATCTCGGCTGCCTCGTCCGCAGGCGGAGCGGATGGCGCGGTGCCAGCCGCCGCGGCTGGCTTCTCGTGCGCAGCAGCAGTCGGCACTTTCGCCCGAGGCAAATCGAGCGTGCCGTCGTTGAATTCGATGACGTAACCCTCGTGGATGAGCCAGTGAAGATCGTTAGCGAGCGTCATCTTCGCGCGCTCAGCGGCGGCGGCGTCCGCATCGGCGACGGCGAGCTGTTCGGCGAGCTGCTTGCGGTTAATTCCCGGGCTTTTCTCGACTTTCTCCAGGATCGCGTTGATCGAGGTCGAAACGCCGGCACGCTCGTGGCCAAAAACGCGGGCCCGGACCGGCGACACAAACAGCATCCCGCGCCGATGCCGGAAAATATTCAGCCCGGCCTGGCGCAATCCGGCGGCAAGTTCCTGCATCATCTTCGATGGCGAACGAGTCTCCTGCGCCCAGGAGTCCTCGATGGCGGTGCCCAGCCGGCGATCGGGCAACTTCCGGCTGACGACGCCGCTCACCGTTAATTCGTTCGCTTCCCGCAGCAATCCCGGCAGATGCGTCTGGCGGAAATGGCGTTCCGCGTCCGCGGCGTTCGTGAACGATTGCGGCGGCTCCGCGTCCTTCACATGATACGTCGTCACGTTTCGCGCCTGTTCCTTCCATTGCTCGACCACCGCCGGATCGCTGACGATGTCGATCTGCCGCTGGTAATCGGCAAAACTCATTCGCCGGCTGAAACGCGACTCGTAAAGATTGCGAAGTTGCGGCTGGTAGGCGTGGTGATTCGTCGGGCCGAGAAGGGTCCCGCTCAGCCGGCACCGCGCCACGTTAGTGAAATTGCCTTTCAACGGTTCGGTTTGCGTGACCTCTACCGTATAGAAATCGTCGCGAGCACTGGCGAAAGCGGAGCCTTCGAGGATGCGGCGATCCGAGGCAACCGCGCCGTTTTCGCCCAGTTGGAAAAGCTGCGCGCCTTCCGGCATCGTGAGCCGCACATCGTAACGTTCCGGCTTTTCCAGGAACAACCGCGCGAGAGCGAAAACCGAATAGGCGACCGGAGATGATTTGATCTGGGCGATGACGTTCTCGAAGGCGCGGGTGTGCGGCAGAAAGCGAACAGTTACCGCGAGCGGCTCGAGCTGAACTTCCGGACGGCGTTCGCGCTGCGGGCCATCTTCGCGCCGTCCGCCATCGGGGCGGGAGCGAGGACCTGGACCGCGTCCATCCCGCTTCGGGCGCTCATCGCGCCGGTCGGGCTTCCTCGGGCCGCGCTGATCGCGGTCGCGGTTCCGGCTCCGGGGCCGGTCGGACCGGCGCTGGCCGGCGTCCGCATCCTCGCCCTCAAAATTGGCGTAGTCATTGGCCCGCGCCGGTTCGTTCGCCCAGGCGGGCAACATTTTGAGGTCGAGCAAATCTTCGTTGGTAGTGGGCGACGCCATCCATTCTCATTTACGCCAAGCGAGAGCGAAGTAAACTCTCCATGAACATCAGAGCGGGGCCGCCTGGCCTGAAATTGATTGACAACCCCGCTAATTGATTTACTTCCGATGCTTGCCGGGAATGTGAAACAGGGTCCCCTCGAAATAACGTCAAAGGAGAAAAGTTTATGTCGGATAAATCAATCGAAGAGAAGGTGAAAGAAATCATCGTCGAGCAGCTCGGCGTGAACCCGGAGCAGGTCACTCCAACCGCGTCGTTCATCGAGGATTTGGGCGCGGATTCGCTCGATATCGTGGAACTGGTCATGGCGTTCGAGGAGGAGTTTTCCGTGGAGGTCCCGGACGAAGATGCCGAGAAACTGCAAACCGTCGGCGACGTGATCAAATACATCGAAGACAAGGCTTCGAAGCAGTAAGCCGGCGCGCCTTCGAGCGCGATCATTTCAAAAAGACACGGCTGCGGCCGTGTTTTTTTGTTTATGGAGACGGCGCGCCTTCGCGCCGTGGGAACAGCCCGCCGCAGTCCATCTCCCAAACGGCTCGAGGGGCGAGCCGTCTCCAATTTTGGTTTCCAAGTTGCAGACCACTCCCAGCAGCCCAGACTGAAACGGTGAACTTCGCCTTGTTGGAGCGCCCGCTTTTTTACGTCGGCGACCATTACGTTTCGTTCCTCGGACTGATGGCGTTTGCCGGCCTTTTTGTCGCCGGACTGCTCCTCGCCCGCGCGCTCCAGAGCGAGATCGTCCGGCGCTTCTTCGCCCGCTTCAAACTCGATACGAATTTCATCGCGATCGTCACCACGATCCTCAGCCTCTCGGCGCTCGTCTTCTTCCTCGTCAGCGCCATCAACGCCGCTGGCATTCCGCTCCTTTGGACCGCGCCACTCCCTGGCGTCGCCCTGAGCCTCATCCAGATATTTCTGCTGATCGCGCTGCTCATCGCGGTCTTCTGGTTTTCCTCGCGCACCAAGCGTTTTCTCTTCAACCGCTTCCT
>JBEEHI010000167.1:0-5030 GCA_041167305.1 Verrucomicrobiota bacterium | reverse complement strand
CTCGGGCAAGAGTACGCTCATGAAAGTTTTGGGCGGCCAACTCCAGTCGACCCAGGGCCAGGTGCTCTTGAACGACCGGCCGCTCTACGAAAACCTCGACCTGCTCAAGGGCTACATCAGCTACATCCCGCAGGAAGACGCATTCGATGAGCATCTCACGATCGGCGAGAACCTGCAATTCGCGGCGGCGATTCGCGCGCCGCATCTTTCCGGGCGCGACCTCACCCGCCGGCTCGAAGGCAAACTGATCGAGCTCGGGTTAAACGAAAGGCGCGACAGCATTGTCGGCAGCCCGGTGAAGAAAACGCTCAGCGGCGGCGAGCGGAAACGCCTCAACATCGGCCTCGATATGATCGGCTCGGCGGACGTTTACCTTTTCGATGAGCCGACGTCGGGCCTGTCGTCGAAAGATTCCGAGCACGTCATCGAGATCATTCGTGCCCTCGCCCATAACAAGATCATCATCGTCACGATCCACCAGCCGAGCTCGAAGCTGTTCCAGATGTTTCATAAGGCGATCCTGTTCGACAAAGGCGGGCGGCTCGTTTTCTTCGGCACGCCGACCGACATGCTCCGCTACTTCGCCGAGGCGGAACACCAGCACCAGTTCGGCGCCGATCTCGGCGCGTGCCCGTCGTGCGGAACCACGCGGCCGGAATTCATCTTCGACGTGCTCGAAACGCCGCTGCGCGACATTAGCGGCGACATCATCTACGAGGAGAACACGCGTGGACAGCTCGTCGCCGCGCGCCGTTATTCGCCGGAATTCTGGCGGGACAAATACGAGGCGTTCCGGCTGATCCAGGACGTGAAGCAGGTGTCGCTCCGTCGCGGCCCCGCGCCCGCACTCCCCGCCGCGCCCTCGAACAAGCGCCGCTTCTTTATGCGCTGGCGCGACGAATGGACGCAGTTTCGCACGCTCATGCGCCGCTCCTTCATGAGCAAGCTGCGCAACCGCGCGAACCTCGTCATCACCATCGGTGTCGCGCCCGTCCTCGCGCTGCTCATCGCCACGCTGCTCCGTTATTCCGAACGCGGCGAATACGATTACGCTTCCGCGTATCACATCCCGACCTTCCTCTTCCTCAGCCTGATCGTGGCCATGTTCCTCGGCCTAACGAACAGTGCCGACGACATCATCCGCGATCGCGCCGTGCTCCAGCGCGAGCGCAACCTCAACGTTCGCCTGCCCTACTACGTTTTCTCGAAGTTCATGTCGCTCGGCTTCTTCGCGCTCTTCCAGTGCATCCTCTTCGTCCTGATCGGCAATTACATCCTCGAGATCCGCGGCATGTTCTGGATCGACCTCGGTATCATGCTGATGACGGCCATGGGCGGTGTGGCGCTGGGTCTCGTCATCTCTTCCATCGTGGCCGACCCCAAGACCGCGGCGAACATCGTCCCACTGGTCCTGATCCCGCAGATCATCATGGGTGGCGCGCTCATTAAATATGAGGACATGAACCGGAACCTCGCGCTGGTTTACACCTTCACCCGGTGGTTCTCGGAACATCCGAACGACGAGCAGGGCAAGAAAATGAACAGCCGGTTGCAGGTCCCGTTTGTCTGCCAGTTCATCGCCATGCGCTGGTCCTACGAAGAGATGGTGGTCGCGCAGGCGAAGTTGAACCCGCTGAGCATGAGGCAGGAACGAGCGCAAAAACAGATCGACGGCCTGGTGGCTAGGCGAGACGAAACGCCCGAGACGCATAAGAGATTGAACGAGCTCAAGTCCACCCTCGCCATGCTTTACGGTTTGTCGGCGAATACCCCGGCAGAGTTGGACCGCCATCTGGATTTGATCGACGAGATCCTGGACGGAAAGCGGCCGTTCGATGCCGACCTTTTTGCGGGCGGTCCCATCACCGCCGAACAACTTTATGTGAATCAAAAGATCTCCGACTTGATCAACAACGCGGAGACCGAGCAAAAGGATTACCGGCGCGACAGCAAACTGAATGTCTTCTTCGGCGAGGAAAAACGTTACCTGGGCCTGAAGGTGAATGTGTTCGTTTTCAACACGATTGTGCTGATCGCATCGACGCTGGGGTTACTCGGGATTCTGCACTGGATTTTGCGGCGCCAGCTCGAAGTGCGACGGAGCTAAGCAAAGCACCAAATTCCAAGCTCCAAGCTCCAGAGAAGCACCAAACATCAATCGGCGGCTTTTCTTGGAGCTTCGATGTTTGGAATTTCTCTGGTGCTTGGATGTTGGAGCTTGGAGCTTTTCTTATCCCGCCAGCGGCGATTGGTAATAGCGTTCCAGCAAATCCGCCGGATCGCGAAAAATCGCGACGGCGCCTTCATCGCGCAACGTCTGCTCGGGAAAACCGCCGCAAAGAACCCCGATGACCGGCAGCTCGATTTTCTTCGCCGCGGCGATGTCGTAGGGCGTGTCACCGATCGCAATCGCTTCGTCCGGCGCGATAGCGCCCAATGTGCGCAGCGCGGCGATAAAGACGTCCGCCATCGGCTTCGAATGGACGACCTGGTCCGATGTCGTCATCGAGTCCGTCAGTTTTTCGATGCCTAACAGCTTTTCGTAATGACGCACTTCATCCTCCTTGCCGGAGGAAGCGAGCGCGATCTTCTTGCCATCGCCGCGCAAGCGTTCGAAGAGCTCGCGCACTTTCGGAAACGGACCCACCTGCGGCAGATACTTCTTCTTAAAAATCTCGCCGTGGAGCTTGTCCGCTTCCTTTCCGAATTCACGCATCTCGCGCTCGTCCAGAAACACCGGCAAATATTGATCGCCGCCCTTGCCGATTTGTTCGCGAAGCCGCTCGATTGGGATCTCCTTGCCGAAATGTCGGAACGTCTCCTGTCACGCCAGGACATGGAACTCGTTGGAATCGACGAGCGTCCCGTCGAGATCGAAAATCGCGGCCCTCATCACTTCGTCTCCGCGCTTTCCGCTTTGTCTGTTTCCGGCAGCGGCGGTGGCTTCGCCGCGCCCGGCATCACGTCTCGCGGCAATTGCACCTGCCGCTTCTTCCACGATTCGTGACGCGCCCGCGCCTGCGCGCCGGTCGCCAGTTTCAGCAATTTCATTCCGCGCCCGATCACTTCCACGTCGTCGCCCGAGGCAAACTTCTGCGGCTCCGGCAGGAATCCATGTTCCTCCGCGGTATCGAGCATGAGCACCCACTCGAGATGTTCCTCGCCCGGCAAAACAAACGGGAGCGGCTCAAAATGCGCGTTGATCAGGAACAGGAACGTCTCATCGCGGATCGGTTCGCCCTCGAAACTCAGCACGTCGATCGTGTCGCCGCTCAGGAGCACTTCGATGGCGCGCACGAACGGCGAGCTCCATTCCTCGTCGGTCATTTCGTTGCCGCCGGGGTTAAACCACATCACGTCGCGAATGTCCGTCCCGCGAATCCGACGACCCTGGAAAAATTTCGGCCGGCGGAAGACCGGATGATCGCGGCGGAGTTGGATGAGCTTCTTCGTAAAAGTGAGCAGTTCCTTTTGTTCGTCGTTGTGCTCCCACTGGAGCCAGTTCAACTCGTTGTCCTGGCAATAGGTATTGTTGTTGCCGTTCTGCGTCCGCGCCCATTCGTCGCCGGCCAGCAGCATGGGAACGCCCTGGGAGAGAAAGAGTGTCGTCAAAAAATTCCGCCGCTGCCGGGCCCGGAGCGCGTTGATTTCCGGATCGTCGCTCGGGCCTTCCGCGCCGCAGTTCCACGAGTTGTTGTTGTTGTCGCCGTCCCGGTTCTCTTCGCCGTTCGCTTCGTTGTGCTTGTCGTTGTAGCTGACCAGATCGTTCAGGGTGAAGCCGTCGTGGGCGGTGATGAAATTGATGCTGGCGTACGGACGCCGGCCACTGTGCTGGTACAGATCCGGACTACCCGTGAGTCGATACGCGATCTCGCCGATCCGTCCTTCGTCGCCTTTCCAAAACCGCCGGACTTCATCGCGATACTTCCCGTTCCATTCCGCCCAGAGGATGGGGAAATTGCCGACCTGATAGCCGCCGTCGCCGACGTCCCACGGTTCCGCGATCAATTTCACCTGCGAGAGCACTGGGTCCTGGTGAATGATTTCGAAAAACGCGTGGAGCTTGTTCACGCCCTTGTCGTCACGCGCGAGCGTGGAAGCGAGATCGAACCGGAATCCATCGACGTGCATGTCGTTTACCCAGTAGCGCAGGCTATCCATGACCAGCTGGAGCGTGCGCGGATGGAGGAGGTTGAACGTGTTCCCGGTCCCGGTGAAATCCATGTAATGCCGCGGATCTTCCGGTGACAGCCGGTAGTAGGCCGGGTTGTCCACGCCGCGAAAACTCAGCGTCGGCCCGAGATGGTTTCCCTCCGCGGTGTGATTGTAAACCACGTCGAGGATCACCTCGATGCCGGCCGCGTGGAGATTGCGCACCATGCCTTTGAACTCGGAGACCTGCTCGCCCATCACGCCGCTGCTGGAGTATTTCGCTTCTGGCGCGAAGAACCCGATCGTGTTGTAGCCCCAGTAATTGACCAGGCCGCGATCGACCAAAATCTTGTCGTCGATGTGTTGATGGACCGGCAGCAATTCCACCGCGGTAATCCCGAGATCCTTCAGATACTTGATCGCGCCCGCGCTCCCGACACCCGCATAAGTGCCGCGCAATTCTGCCGGCACGTCGGGACAGAGCCGCGTGAAACCCTTCACGTGCATCTCGTAGATGATCGAGCTGTGCAATGGGATCGCGGGTCGCTTGTCGGTGCCCCAGTCAAAGGCGTGATCGATCACCGCCGCCTTCGGCATCCCCCAGGCGTCATCGCGAAAATCGCGCGCCAGATCTTCATTCGCGTCGCCGACCACGTAGCCAAACATTTCGTCCGCCCAATTCACCTGGCCGGCGATCGCTTTCGCGTACGGATCGATGAGGAGCTTCGAGCTGTTAAAACGCATTCCGCGTTCCGGATCGTAAGGCCCGTAAACGCGATAGCCGTAGAGCTGCCCCGGCCGGACATCGGGGAGAAACACGTGCCAGACCTGGTCGGTCTGTTCCGTCATCGGGATCCGGATATTTTCCTGGGGCGAAT
>JBEEHI010000166.1:0-2586 GCA_041167305.1 Verrucomicrobiota bacterium | reverse complement strand
AAGCTGGGTTACTACGCGCTCCCGCTCCTCTGGCGCGATCGAGTGATTGGCTGGGGCAATCTCGCAGTCGTTGCCGGCAACTTGGGAACGAGGACGTTAACGGTCGAGCTGGGGTATGTCGCTGGGGCGCCGCCGCGTGATCGCGCGTTCAAACGCGAGCTCGAAGCCGAACTAGAGCGCATGCGCGTCTTTCTCGGCACAAAGGGTTAGCGGCGGCGTTCGCCGCCGCGAACGCCCTACCATGCGCTCAGCATTTCGCCGACGTGCGTTTTTTCCCGATGGCGCCGCGTTTCTGAACCTTGCGAATGGAGTCGGGCGCGAAGGGGACGTGACATGAGGTATTGCCCATGTCGATGGAGACTGGTCCGATCTTTTCGGCGGTCTGGATAGCCGTATCGGTCAGTGGCTGCACATACGAACCGACCGCGATCACAAACGAGTTCATCGAGGAGCGGACATCGTTCGGCGCCTGATGAATGGTCTTCCGAACGCGTTCCAAGAGCCGTTTCAACTCCGCCAGATCGAGTTCCGAATCGTCCTTGATGGAGACGAGGCTCCGCAACGTCGCCCAGCCGGCTTCAGCGGTCTGAGGCTTCTTCGAGTCGATCCACTCCAGGGCGAGCTCCCAGCCATGCAGGCTGCCTGCCGCAACCCACGAAACCGTGGAACTGGCGAGCGGACTGTGGGTCGCATTCGTAAGCCAGCGGTTGAGATCCTTCTTCGTCATCTTCGCGTCATCGGCAATCAACCCGGCCAAGTACATCGCGTCGTAATTCCCGGTGTCGTAAAGATCGAGCGCGAGCTGGTAATCCTTCTTGATGCGTTTCTGGATCTTTTGCAGGTCCGAAATTTTCACGCCAAAGAAAGGCTCCTTCACGCCGTGGTTGGCCATCACCTTCTTGTAGCTGTCGCTGCCCAACGGCTTCAGCTCTGCCAGAATTTCTTTTGCGGTCATCGATTCTTTGCCTAACGAGAGAATGGCTGAATGGGCCAAAGGTGACAAGGATGCACAGTTCGTCTGGGGAGCAGCTAGCTTGCGATTCGGACGAGGAGCTTACGGCCTTTGAACTGGATACCGTTCAACTTCTTTAAAACCAGAGCGACTCGTGGTTCGGCAACGTCGACGAGTGTTTTCGTCGCCTGAAGATGAATCGCGCCGATCTCGCCTTTGGGAATGGCGGTGACGCCCGCGATCACGCCGACGAAATCGCCGGGCTGGACCGCGTGCTCCCGGCCGACGTTGAAGGCGAGGCGCACCATCCCGGGTTCGTGCGAGACGGTGCCGGCTTCTTCGCGCGGACCGGACCGTTCGGAGCGCGCGCTGCGGTTGCGCCGAGGGGGGTCGTATTCGTCACGGCTTTGCTCGCGGCGATCGCGGGCGGCTGGATCGGGGCGAAGGCGGGAGGAATCATCGTGAGCAGGACGATGTGCGCGGCGATCCTCCGGAATAGCTTCCGCTCCGCGCGCTTTGTCTTCGCCTAACAAGTGGATCAGGGCGGAGGCGATGTCGGTGGGGGAATAATTCTGTTCGAGTAATCGATCAAGCAGTTCGTCGTGCCGTTTGTATTCACCTTTCTCCAGCGTCTCGCGAAGTGCTTCGGCGAAAGCGGTGGCGCGCTTGCCTTCCACTTCTTCGGCGGAGGGAATTCTTTCGCGCCGGATCCGGCTTTTTGTGAAACGCTGAATGTTTTCCAGGCGATAAATTTCGCGCCCGGCCACGAACGTAACGGCCTTGCCGCCTTTGCCGGCACGCCCGGTCCGCCCGATGCGATGGACGTAATCTTCACCGTCGTGCGGTAGGTCGTAATTAAAGACGATCTCGATGTCCTCCACATCCAGGCCGCGCGCGGCGACATCCGTGGCGACGAGGAACTCCACCTTCCGCTTGCGGAACCGGCCCATGACGCGTTCGCGCATCGCCTGGGTCATGTCGCCGTGCAGCTTGTCGGCGCCATAACCGCGCGCGATGAGATGCTCGGTCAATTCGTCCACCATCATCTTGGTCGCGCAGAAGATGATCGCGAGCTTCACGTCCTCGAGGTCGATCAGCCGGCAGAGCACTTCGAGCTTGGAGCGACGATCGACTTCGTAATAAACCTGTTCGATCGCGGGGACGGTCATCGCTTCCGCTTCCAGGCGCACATTCACCGGGTTGCGTGTGAAAGTTTGAATCAATTGCTGGATGGGCCGCGGAATCGTGGCGGAAAAGAAAACGGTCTGCCGCTTCTCCGGCACCTGGCGCAGGATCGTCTTGATGTCGTCGACGAAGCCCATGTCGAGCATGCGGTCCGCTTCATCCAGAACGACCATTTTGATCTGGTCGAGCTGCAAACTCTTGCGCTCGAGGTGATCCATTACCCGGCCCGGCGTGCCGATGATGATTTGCGCGCCGGCCTGCAGCCCTCTGAATTGCCGCTCGTAGGATTGGCCGCCGTAGATCGGCAATTCGCGCACGCCGCGTTTAAAAAACGCGAGCTTCGCAATCTCTTCCGCTACCTGGACGGCGAGTTCGCGCGTCGGGCAGAGGATCAGCACCTGGGGCGCGCGGATACTGGCGTCCACAAGTTGAATCGCGGGAATTCCGAA
>JBEEHI010000165.1:0-3852 GCA_041167305.1 Verrucomicrobiota bacterium | reverse complement strand
TCGGTCTGGTAGAGGTCTACGACGTGGATCGGGCCACCGCGTCCCGGCTGGGGAACATTAGCGGACGCGCTTCTGTTCAGACCGGGAGCAACGCATTGTTCGCCGGTTTTATTGTCGGGAACAACATCGGCGCCGCGAACGTCGTGGTGCGCGGGCTCGGACCATCGCTCGCGCAGTCAGGCATCATTACTCCCCTTCTCGATCCCACGCTCGAGTTGCACGATAACAATGGCGCGCTCCTTATCGGGAACGATAACTGGCAGGATGATGCCAGCCAGGCGGCACGGATTAGTTCAGCTGGTCTCGCCCCGGCGAATCCAGCCGAGTCGGCCGTGTTCGCTAGTCTGCTTCCCGGAACCTACACAGCGATCGTCGCTGGGAAGAACGGTGGAACGGGTGTGGGATTGGTTGAGGTCTACAATTTGCCGTAAGGCCGGTAAGTCCGTTCGAGCTGTAGTCGCGCCGCTGTCGGCGCGTTACCCCACGGTGCGGCGACAGAGCGGCGCGACTACAGCGTCCTTGCAAATCACGGACGAATTCGTTGGAGTGAGGCGTTGAATTCGCCGGAACCTTCCTTCGCTCGCCGTCTCGGCGCGTTCGACGCGACGATGATCGTGATGGGCGGCATCATCGGCGCCGGCATCTTCGTTAATCCGGCGGTAGTCGCACGCGCGGTGCACACTCCGATGCTGATCCTGGGCGCATGGCTGATCGGCGGCGCCATCGCGTTGATTGGCGCTTTCGTTTACGCCGAGCTGGCGGTCCTCCGGCCCAAAGTAGGCGGACAATACGCGTATCTGCGCGACGCCTACCATCCCATCGTCGCGTTCCTCTACGGCTGGACCCTTCTGCTTGTCGTGCAGACCGGCGGCATGGCCGGAGCCGCAATTATCTTTGGGCGATATTTCCGGGAACTAACCGGGTTTCCTGTTCCGGAGCAGGCCGTCGCCGCGATCGCGCTGGGGATTTTGACGGCAATCAATTGCTTCGGGATTCGAGCTGGCAGCAATGTCCAGAGCGCGTTGATGCTAACGAAGCTCGGCGCCATCGTCATGCTGATCGGCGTCGGCTGGGCAATGGTTGCCCCGGCGACCGTCGGCCTAACGACAGCTCCATCACCCGAAACCGGGAATGCCTGGCAGGGTCTGGCCGCGGCGATGGTGCCTGTGCTCTTTGCCTATGGCGGATGGCAGACGGCCAGTTTCGTCAGCGGCGAGATGCGCGATCCGCGGCGCGATTTGCCACGCGGGCTCTTCATCGGCGTCTCCGGCGTAATCGTCGTCTACGTCCTGGTTACCTGGGTTTGTCTCCGCGCCCTCGGGCCAGCAGGCCTTGCGAATACCAGCACTCCCGCTTCCGAAGTCATGCGGCAGGCGCTCGGTTCACGGGGCGCGAAGCTCATCGCTTGCGGCATTGCGATCTCGACCATCGGCTTTCTCAGCCAGAGTATTCTCACCGCGCCGCGCGTCTATTACGCGATGGCGCGTGACGGCGTTTTCTTTAAGGCGGTCGGGCGATTGAGTGAGCGGAGCCGGGTGCCGGTTGTTGCCATCGTGTTGCAAGGGGCTTGGGCGGCGCTGGTCGCGATGACCGGGAGATATGAGCAGATCCTCAATTACGTCGTGACCATCGACGTTCTGTTCTTCGGTCTCACGGGCGCGGCCTTGTTCATCTTTCGCCGCAGAGAGCCAAAAGGGCCGAGCGAAGAATTCGTGCGGGTGCCGTGGCATCCCGTAACCACCGGAGTGTTCGTGCTGGCGTGCTGGACCCTGGCTATCAGCACCCTGGTGCGCTTTCCGCAAAACGCCGGAATCGGCGTGATCATTCTCGGGCTGGGTGCGCTGGTCTATTGGTTTTGGGCAAAGCCACGAACCGAATCTTAACTGAGTCCGCCAGCGCCAAAGGCGCGCTCTCATTTTGGCCTGAGACAGCGCCAAAGGTATCCAAGAGAAACGGCGGCGACCTTCCGATCGCCGCCGTCTGTTTCCCCTTCAGTAATCGCGGTTACGACTTTTTGGCTTTTTCAATTTCTTCGTGCGCCTTGCGCATATCCTCGTTCGCCTTTTTCATCGCATCTAATTTCGTCTGCTGCTCCGGCGTGAGGAGTGGCCGGATCTGCGCGCTCGCGCTTTCCATCAGGGCGTGCATCTTTTCCATCGCCTCCTTGTGGATCGCCTCCATCTGCGGCTTGGTCTGGTCGATGATCGGCTGCACTTTCGCCTTCTGGTCATCGGTGAGATTGAGGTCCTTGCTCAAATGCTCGAGCGGGTTTCCCATTTCGTGATGCGGGCCGGGGCCGTGTTCGTGTTTCGGTCCGTGCTCGCCCGGTTCCTTCGCCTGGAGGTAAACGAGACTGGCCAGCGACAAGGTTGCCGCAGCCGTGATTGCAATAATTTTTCGTGTCATTGTTTGGTTTTGTTTCTTGTTTTTGGGCGCAATCAGAGCGCCTTTCATGAATGGATGACTGGTCGGAACGCGGTCCGGTTACAAATTGTTTGGAGGAATCTTCCGGCCGTGAAACATCGCCAGATTATTTTGTAACCGCCGTCCCGTTCCGGCTGTCATTGCCGTTGGTGTGGACTGGGTAGGCTTTACATGGCTGACGAAGGTGTCTCACGCGAATTGGTGGTGGCGGTGCTGCGGCAGGATGAGAGCGCGGCCCGCGAACTGGTGCGGAGTCTTTATCCGCTCGTGGCCAAACTCGTGCGAGCGCATCGTCCCGTTCGCAGCGCCGAGGAAGACCTTTGCCAGATGATATTCATCAAGATTTTACAGAAGCTGCCTCAGTTTTCCGGAAAGGTGCCGCTCGAGCACTGGGTCTCGCGCATCGCCATCAACACCTGCCTCAACCAAATCCAGGCGGAGAAAGCGCGCCCGGAATTGCGCGAAGCTGATCTCAGCGAAGAACAGGCGGCCGTAGTGCGGAACCTCGCAACGACTGCCGACGACCTTGCGCCAGACCAGAGTTTTGCGTCGCGCCAGCTTGTCGAGCATCTTATGAATGCGCTGAAACCCGCGGAGCGCCTTGTGATTGATCTGCTCTATCTGCAACAACAGTCCGTCGAGGAGATCCGGCGCGTGACCGGGTGGAGCGGCGCGCTCGTCAAAGTCCGCGCGTTTCGCGCACGGCAGAAAATGAAACAGCTTTTGTCGAACATGAGAGCCCGGGAGAACGCATGAAACCATCTGATGTAGATCGCCTCTTGCGTTCAGCAATGCAGACCACCGAACCGCTCGGCGCGGAGGCGCCGTTCGGTTTCGACACCCGCGTGGTCGCGTCCTGGCGCGCGGGCAACGGCGGCGCGAACGACCTCGCCGATCTTTCACGATTTCTGCGCCGAGCTGGAGTAATCGCCTCCGCCGTGCTGGTCCTGGCGGGCGCCGCCGCCTATCGGCAATATCGCGACGAAGCGATATTCGCGGCGCCGACAAATGAATACGCGATCGGGGACTCGATGATTCAAACGGAGTTTTCGCAATGAACAGTTCGTTGAAAGGGAAACTCGCTTTCGCGTTCCTGCTCGTCTTCGTTGCCGGCGCGGCCACGGGCGCCTTCCTCGGACTCCATCATCTGCAGCACCACATTATTCTGGGACCGCCGCATTCCGGCGATGTCCCTGAAAGAATGCGCGAGCATCTCCGCAGCGCTCTGGGTTTGACGGCGGCGCAGGAAAATAAGATCGCGCCCATCGTTGACGCGACCAGTTCCAAGCTGGAGACAATCCGCGTAGAAACTGCGGACCGCGTGCGAACGGTCATGGAACAATCGAAAAAGGAAATCGCCCCGCTGCTGACACCGGAGCAGCAGAAGAAATTGGATAAACTCGATTCGGAACATCGCAGAATGATGCA
>JBEEHI010000164.1:0-25272 GCA_041167305.1 Verrucomicrobiota bacterium | reverse complement strand
TTCGATTTTCCGCGGAGCATGCTCGATTCACGCGATCACAATTTCAGCTTCAGCGGTTTGAAAACGGCGGTGCGCTATCGGCTGGCGGATTTTCAAAGGGAACAAGGCACGCCGGAATTAGTGAACGACATGTGCGCATCGTTTCAGCGTGCCGTCGTGGAAGTGCTGGTGAAGAAAACGCTGCGCGCGGCGAAGGAATGTGGCGCGGAGCTGGTGACGTTGAGCGGGGGCGTGAGCTGTAACGAGGCGTTGCGAAAGGAAATGGCGGAGCGATGTCGCGAAGCGGGGTTGCGTTTGCTGACCGCGCCGCCGCGGCTTTGCACGGACAACGCCGCGATGATCGCATTCGCCGCGGCGCTTCGCTTTCAGGTCGGATTTCGCTCCGCCGTCAGTGAGGAGATCGATCCGAACCTGGCGTTGGTCTAAATCCGGGGAGCGCACGCGTCTCGCGTGCTGCTGTGTTTTTCGAAGACAGGGATGTGCTGTCTTGGGTGTTAGGGTCCGCATAGAAAAGGTTTTGGCACCGTTCACATGCTACACGGGAACAGCCGAACCGAGTGAGGGCTGCGCGCTTTCTTCCGGCGCTCGGGACAAGGCTGGTTGCGATTGCGGCGCAGCCGAAGATTTCCTTCGGCTCGCAAACTTTTCTACTGCGTAAAACGCTACCGGGATCAGGAAGATCGCGATGGCAGAGGCGGCGATCATTCCGCCAATAACAGTCGAGCCCAGGATCCGACGAGCCACAGCGCCGGAACCGCTGGCGAACCACAACGGCAGAAGCCCGAAGATGAAGGCCAAAGAAGTCATCAGGATGGGTCGCAGGCGCAAACGCGCGCCTTCGAGCGCGGCGTCGAGCAGCGCTTTGCCTTTCTCGTGTTCGGCCTTGGCGAATTCAACAATCAGAATGGCATTCTTCGCGGCCAAACCGATAAGCATGACCAGGCCGATTTGCGCATAGATGTTGTTTTCCATTCCGCGCAACCAGAGCGTGACGAAGGCGCCGAAGACAGCGATTGGCGTTCCTAATAACACACTGAACGGCAGCGACCAGCTTTCGTAAAGCGCGGCCAGAATCAGGAAGACGAAAAGCAACGACAGCCCAAACACGAGGCCCGGCGAGACGCCTTCTTGCGCTTTCTTTTCCTGGAACGACATGCCCATGTAGTCGTAGCCCATTCCCGGAGGCATGGTTTGCTGGAAAGTTTCCTCCAGCGCTTTCATGGCTTGCGCCGAGCTATATCCGGGCGCGGCGCCGCCGATCAGCTGGGCCGCGCGGTATCCGTTGTAGCGCAAGGTAAATTCCGGACCGGTGACGTTTTTGATCGTGGCGATGGCATCGAGCGGCACCGGGTCGTTGTTCGCATTGCGAACGTAAAATTCGCGCACGTTCTTCGCATCGGTCCGATAATCGCCTTCGGCCTCGACGTATACCTGCCAGGTGCGTCCGAACCGGTTGAAGTAATTGACGAAGTAGCCGCCCATAAATGTCTGCAGTGTCTGGTAAACCTGGCTCAGGTTGATGCCCTGCTTCAGGGCCTTGTCGCGATCGACATTGACGAAGATTTGCGGGACGGCGGGCGAAAAGGCGGGAATAATTCCGCCGATCTCCGGTCGTTTGCGCGCCGCTTCGACAAACTTGCCCACGTTTTGCGCCAGGAAGCCAATGTCTTTGCCGGAGCGATCTTCGAGCGCAAAGCTAAATCCGCCCGAAGTACCGGCGCCCGGAATGGCCGGCGGTGGAAACGCGAAGGCAATTCCGTCCGTCAATCCGGCAAGCTCTTTCGTCAGGCGCATCTTGATAGCGTCGTATTGCTCTTCCGGCTTGGTGCGCTCGCTCCACGGCTTGAGGGTGACAAAGAAAAAGGCGCTGTAGGTGTCCTGGACAAACGTCACCAGGTTAAACCCGATGATGCTCGTCGAATATTGGACGCCGGGCGTCTGGCTGAGCAGCTCCTCGATTTTATGACAGGCCGCATCGGTCCGTTCGAGGGAAGCGGCATCGGGCAATTGTAACGCCATGTAAATGTAGCCTTGGTCCTCTTCGGGCAAAAAGCCGCTTGGCAGTCTCGACCCGAACCATCCAGCGCCCACTGCCATCACCGCCAGCAACACGAAGCTCATCACGGCCTTTCGAATTGCGATCCGCGACCAGTTCACGTACCCATTCGTCACCCTGTCGAAGATCTTGTTGAACCAGGCGAAGAACCAGCCGAGCGGTCCGCGCGTTTTCTTGCGCGGACGAAGCAACAACGCTGAGAGAGCCGGGCTAAGGGTAAGCGCGTTGAACGCCGACAAGATCACCGAGATAGCAATTGTCACCGCAAATTGCTGATACAACCGCCCGGTGATGCCGGGCAGAAACGCGGTTGGGATGAAGACCGCGGCAAGCACTAACGCAACGCCAATCACCGGCCCAGTCACCTCGCGCATCGCCTTCAGCGTTGCCTCCCGCGGATTCAGTCCCTTTTCGATATGATGTTCGACGGCTTCGACCACCACAATGGCGTCGTCGACGACTAGGCCGATCGCGAGAACGAGACCGAAAAGCGACAGCGTGTTGATCGAGAAGCCGAAGAGCGGAAACAAAGCGAAGGTGCCAATCAACGATACCGGCACCGCGCACAACGGAATGAGAGTCGCGCGCCAACCTTGCAGGAAAATGAAAACAACGAGAACCACCAGCGCAAGCGCTTCAAAAATCGTCTTCAAAATCTCGTCCATCCCTTCCGTAACCGAAAGCGTCTGATCGAGCGACACGGCGTATTCCATGTCGGCCGGAAACTGTTGCTTTGCTTCCGCCATAAATTTGCGGACGGCCGCAGCCGCTTGAACGGCGTTGCTGCCCGGTAATTGGTAGATGCCAAGAACCGCGGCGGGCTGGCCGTTGACGCGGCTCTTTACGTCATAGGTCTGGGCTCCCAGATCTATGCGAGCGATATCCTTCACCCGGACAAACGAACCATCTGTATTCGCCCTGACGACGATGTCGCCGAACTCTTCCGGCGTCTGCAATCGCCCCTGCGCCCGCACCGTGTAAGTGAACGTCTGACCTCTGGGGATCGGTTCGCTCCCGATTTTGCCCGCCGGATTTACGGTATTTTGCGCCTGAATGGCACTGATGATCTCCGGCACGGTGAGACCCAGCTTGGCCAGCTGGTCGGGTTTCACCCACAGCCGCATGGCGTACTGCCCGGCGCCGAATACCTGCACGTTGGAAATGCCCGGCAGCCGCGACAGCTGGTCGACCAGGTTGATATAAGCGTAGTTGGCCAGGAAAACGCCGTCATAGCTCTGCTTCGGAGATGTCAGGGAAACAAGCATCAGCGGAGCAGACACGGACTTCTGCACCGTTACGCCGAAGTTATTGACGTCCTGTGGCAACTGCGATTGTGCCTGCGAGACGCGCAGCTGTGTCAGGACTTGATCGATGTTCGGATCAGTCCCGAGATCGAAATTCACCGTAAGACGCAAATCGCCGTTGTTGGCGTTGGTTGACGTCATGTAATTCATCTTGTCGATGCCGCTCATCTTCTGCTCGATCGGTGCGGCCACGGATTGCTCGATCGTGATGGCGTCGGCCCCGGTGTAATGCGTCTGGACGACGATTTCCGGCGGCGCGATCTGCGGATACTGCGCGACCGGCAAGGTGAGCATGCAGACCAATCCGATGAGGACTGTTAGAACTGCGATAACAATGGCGACGATCGGTCGCCTGATGAAGAAGGCTGACATAAGTTAGGGTTCCTTTCTTTCGGCTGAGGTAACCGAAGCGACTTGCGTTGCTGTCGGTGTCCATTCTTTGACGATCACAGGCGCGCCGGGCGGCGTTTTTTGGATTCCCTGGACGATGACTCTGTCGCCCAGCTTGAGACCTCCAACTACTTCCCACAGCGCCCCGAAACGCTCGCCCATCTTGACCGGGCGCACGTCTGTCTTGTTAGCTTGGTCGACAACCATGACTACCTGGTTGCCCTGTAACTCGGTTACCGCTTCCTGCGGGATGACAAGGGCGCCCTTCTTGGTTTCGACGATCGTGCGCACTTTCCCAAACTGCCCCGGTCGCAAGAGATCTCCCGGATTCGGAAATGTGATCTCCATTTTGATGGAACCCGTCTTCGCATCGAGATGTCGATCTTCCGCGTAGAAGGTTCCCTTCTGCGGAAACACGCTCCCATCTGCCAAAATTAATTCGAATTCGAGCCCGCTCAGATAACGGTCTCGCTCGCCTGGGTCGCGGTGTTTCATGACAAATTCCGTCAACCCCTGCTCGCCGAGATTCACGGTGGCTTTGATCGGATCGAGCTGTGAGACGGTAGTCAGCGTGCCGGTGGACGGACCGACCAGGTCGCCGACCTGCGTCGTTGCGATGCCTGCTACTCCGTCGACGGGCGCAGTGATTTTGGTGTAACCGAGGTTGATCTCAGCCGTCTTCACCGCCGCTTCGTCCGCTTCGACACTGGCTTTGTTCGACTCAGCCGCCGCAATGGCTGCGTCACGCTCCTGCGCACTGAGCACCTTCTGCACAAAGAGCTGCATGGCGCGCGTCTGGTCAGCGGACGCTTTCAGTTGCATCGCCCTGTCTTTTGCCAGAGTCGCCTTTGCCTGTGCCAAAGACGCTTCGAAAGGGCGCGGATCGATTTGGAAAAGCAAATCGCCTTTTCGTACAGCGCTGCCTTCCTTGTAATTGCGCGAGATGAGGTAGCCCTGCACCTGCGCATTGATGTTCGCGTTGATGAAACCGTCGAGCGTCGCGACGCCTTCCTTCACGACCGGTACATCGCGCTGTGTCACAGTTGCAACGACGACAGTCGGTGGAGGCGGTCCGGCTTGTTCTTTGTGCGAGCAAGCCGCCAGGCATGTCGCCAGGATGATGAGTGGTGTTGCCCACGCAGTTTTTGTTTTCATGCGTTCATTGTCGCGCCGCGCACGTCGTCTTGTGAAAGACGATGTTTCTTGTCTCAGCATGCGTTGAAGGCATACCCTCACAGGCGCTGTGGAACTGAGGCACCTGCGCTACTTCGTCGCCGTGGCCGAGATGGAAAACGTCTCGCGCGCCGCAATGCAACGCCTGCACGTGTCGCAGCCGTCCCTGAGCCGGCAGATCCGCGATCTCGAGGATGAAATGGGCGTTCAGTTACTCGAACGCACCGCCAAATCGGTTCGCCTGACCGAGGCCGGCCGCGCTTTTCTCGATGAAGCGCGCGCCATTCTCAAGCAGACCGACGACGCCGTTGGAAAAGTGCGCGCCATTGCGGGGAAGAGCGAAACCGAGTTGCACATCGGCGATTGGCCGCTGGCCACCGGGCGGATGATGCCCGGGCTTCTTCGGGCGTATCAAAAAGCGATGCCGAAGGTAAAGGTGAAGGTGCACGATTGGCCGGTCGAGAAAAACATCGCTGGAGTGCGCGATGGTCGGTTGCAGGTTGCGATCATCCTTCCACCCCTCAAAGCGAACGCGCTCGAGGAACTGCGGTTCGAACCATTGCTGACCGGGCGAGTTTGCCTCGCCGTTTCCTCCGATCATCCATTGGCGGGCCGGCGATCGGTCTCATTAACAGATGCGGCCCGGGAACCCTTTATCGGCCTCATGCTCGAGGAGTATCCGCGCTTCAAGGAATACCTCGACGCGATCTTTGTGCACACGGATCACAAACCGCGCGTCGTGGAGGAGCATGATGGTTGGTCGGGCGTGTTTTCCGCCGTCAGCGCCGGCACCGGCGTGGCCCTAACCTCGGACGTGTTCGATTACGCCTTCAGCGACCGCGTCAAACTCGTCCGCCTGACACCCGAACCGAAACGCATCGCGATCGGAATCATTACCCGAAAAGGAAAACTCGGTCCGGCCACGGAAAAATTCTGCGCGTGCGCGAAAGAAGCGTTCGCATCTAAAGCTGGGCGCGAATGAGATTGCCAGCCGCCGCAATCATCGCTCGAGAGAAAATGACTCGCTATCTACTCGTCCGGCAGGCGCGCGGCGATAAATCCGCATTTCTCGCGCGGGCCGGATACGCGTCCGAGACGGCGGATCAATTGCTTCACGATTTACGCACCCAACTACTGCCGCTCGACGCGACGCAGCTTCATTCCACCGCATTTGGCGACTTCTACGAAATCCGCGGCGCGCTAACCGGCCCCAACGGCATCGCATTGAGTGTTCGGTCGATCTGGATGAAAGAGTATTTGTCCGGCGTGACGAAATTCATTACTTTAGTCCCGGAGACGTAAATTAGACCGTGGCTTTCGAACTTTACACAGACGCTGCTCTTGTCCGCGATATACCGGAGTACCGGCTCCGCCGCGGCGATGTCGTTAAAATCATCGATCTTCATGCGTCGAACGGCGAGAACGGTTACTCAATTGAAGTGTTCAACGCCCTCGGCGACACAATTGCAGTCACGGCAGTTCCAGAATCCGCCCTCGAATCTCTCCGCAACGACGAGGTCCTCAGTGTACGAACGCTCGCTCGCGAAAGCCTTCGGAGCTGAGTGCTACCTGCGCTTCAAGACCTCCCTGGCTCGCCGTAGCCTCGGCGAAGGCGGGACGCCCGAGCCGAAGCGCATCGCGATCGGACTCATTACCCGAAAACGAAAACTCAGTCCGGCTACAGAAAAATTCTGTCAGTGTGCGAAAGAGGCCGTTGGTGGGTAACGCTCGGTTCGTATCATAGCTCTCAACCTGGCCGGCCGCACCATTGCGCGCGTGTCCGCGGAAGGTCTGAAGCCTCAGTTTTTACCGCACCGACGGAGTCTCGCGGCGAAAAGCAGTGGTGTTGTCCGCGAATTATCACTGCTTTTCATATATTTGAACACTCCTTGCAAACCTCTTGCCGCCGACTTGATGAAACGAACCAAATCCTGCTTAAACCGCGGGCGCAGCGTGTTAAGAGAAGACAGAATATCGAGCAAGAGCACCAGTCGAAAACAAGCCGTAAATCGTGGTGTGGGGGACTTTGAATGGGCGTGACGCGCTAAAACGATCGCCGTCTAGGTATGCTTCCAAACCCATTATGTCGGGATGTGTGAATTCAGACAGATAGCGATACAAAAAATTGTAAATAGCGCCGTCCTCAGGATGAGGGCTGTCTTTGGCCATGCGATATGCAGAGATCTTTTCGCCGACCACTTCGCCCGTCGAGTTATCGACGATAAGTCGCTGCTTCTTGAAACTGAAATTCCCGCTGTGCAGGCCGACCTTGCCTGCGACAAAGGAGTTTATCGCACCTGGATGATGAAGGACATAGTTGATGGCAAGGTAGTTTTCGTAAATCGAACGACAGAGCGCTAGCGCATCCTCGCCAAATCCGTCTGGGATTAGTCGCTTTATCGCGCGCAATGTCTTTAGGCTCTTAGTAGTGCAAAAGAATACGTAATCATGGAGGGGGTGGTGCTTCTCCCCTTCGGGCGCGGAAATATTCCGCGCGATGGCGTGCTCTTGCACAATCATGTGCAAGAAGGATTCGGCTCCCTCGAGTTGTTTTGGTAAGCGGTCTAGCTCTTTAATAAATGGGTCGTCGGTCTTCCGCTTGGTTTTAAGTCTTTTCGCTCCTCGAAATTCATCGATCGCCGCATGCCACTCAGCCAAATCCTTGTCGGGAATTAAGTCCTGATTTTCGGCAGTAACGATAAGACCGCGCGTCTTGACATACGCATAGATCAGCTCGGGTCTGATACCCGCCTTCGCCATAACCTCGACCATCTTCTCTTCAACCTCATTGTCCGGTGGCATGTCAAAGAAGACCGGATCGTCCGGCAACGGCTTTCTCCCAAATGTTTCGACGAAGCGCTTCTCTTGCCATCTGAGTGCCTCCGCGACAGCCGGGTGCATATCTATCTGACGATAGAAGTTATCCTCGTCGTCGATGAGCCACTTGAAACGCTTCGTTATGCAGCAGTCCTTGTACTTCTTACCGCTGGCACACGGCATCGTGCGTTGCGGGAGAGTTGCCGCTTTTGCATACAGACAGGACGGTAGCTGAAAGAAGATCAATCGCTCGTGTAAATTGCGGCACCTTTTCCTACAAACGCTGTTCTTTTTTCTCGCAACTCGGATTGGACGACTTCGGGATTCGGAGATCCAAGGTGCAATCCAACATAATGGGGAGCTTTTCGCGAGATCGCCCAAGAATTACTAAAACGCGGTGGGCATCGACCTGACTTCCGCGCGGCATGCTTCCGCGAATGAGCGAAGCGGATCTGACCGGGCGCCATCGCGGACCAGGGCATGCAACTGTTCGAGCGAGAGATTTGGCGAGAAGTATTGTTCGGTGATTGACGCCAGGGCGCGTTCGGCTTCGGAAAGAACGGTGTCGGACGCGCAAATCCGGATGCGGTTCAGCAAAGCATAGATCGACAATAACCGTTCCGATTTGTCGAGCGTGTTCTCGAACGAATCGAGGGCACGGGCTGAGCATTCGTTGATGAATTCGCCATAGAGATTTTGCCGGTTCTTGATTTCGGCGGCAAACAATCGACGACGGTTAAGTGTTCGCTGGGTGATCCAGGCTGTGGCCACCGTGGCAGAGCCGCCGACCAGCGACCCGAACACGCCGGCCATCGCGCTGAGAATCGTCGTGTCCATGGCTAGGCGGCGTTGAGTCGTTTTCGCTCGGCTCGAATACGGGTCCAGCGTTCTGTCAGTTCTTCGACGTCGCGCAAGGTGATCATCTGTTCGATGTCGCGCCCGAAGAGAAGATCGAGAGTCCACGCGATCATGACGCGCAGTTTTTTCACCAGGCGCGGAAGCTTCGCGAGATAAACGCTTCGCCACATCCACCAGGCGATGAAACCGGAGAACTTGAATCCGAAGAAACTCGCCACCCCGGTATGGTGACCGATGCTCGCCAGCATGCCCATGGTTCGATAGCGGAATGGCTGCAACGGTTGTCCGAGGATTGTGCGCTCGATGTTTTTCGCAGCGACAATTGCTTCACGCATTCCGTGTTGCGCAGTCGGCGGGAAAAAGGTGCGAGCCGCACTGGCAGTTAAATCGGGAACTGCGGCGCAATCGCCTGCCGTCCATAGCCCGGGGAAGCCAGGGACCTGGAGATATTCGTTGGCGGCAATTCGGCCTTTCTCTTTCGGACACGACAAAGCCGCGACGACCGGGCTGGGTTTCACGCCTGCGGTCCAAACCAGGGTCGCGGCGGGAATTGAGATGCCGGTGCTGAGTGTCACGACCCAGCCGTCGTAGCTCGCCACGCGCGCACCTTTGATTACTTCCACTTTGCGTTCCCGAAGTTTTCCTTCGGCGTAACGACCGAGCTCTTCGCCTAATTCCGGCAGCAAATATTCGCCCGGATGTATCACCACGACGCGAATTTCCTCATCGCCCAGGCGCGGGTAAAACTTCGCCGTCTCGCGGACGAAATCGTTCACGGCGCCGGCCGTTTCCGTGCCGGCAAATCCGCCACCTGCGATCACGAAGGTGAGCCATTGCCGTCGGATCGCCGCGTCGCGCTCCAGGGTCGCTTCTTCCAAAAACGCCGCCATCCGATTCCGCAGCAACGCCGCGTCACTGAGATTCTTCATCGTCACGGCCCAATCGCGGATCCCGGCGTTGTCGAAGAAGTTTGTCTCCGAACCGAGCGCGAGGAGCAAATGATCGAACTCGAACTCAAGCTCACCGTTTTCGAATCCATGCACGCACCGAACTTTCCGCGCGATCAGATCGACATCTTGGACGTCGGCTTCGATCACATTGACGTGACGCAGAATCCGGCGCAGCGGATTCACGATGTCGCCGGGAGCAAGATCGCCTGCCGCCACTTCATGCAACATCGG
Source organism: Verrucomicrobiota bacterium (assembly GCA_041167305.1). Classification (GTDB taxonomy): domain Bacteria; phylum Verrucomicrobiota; class Verrucomicrobiia; order Chthoniobacterales; family UBA10450; genus AV80. Next base: position 15,493 of record JBEEHI010000164.1, on the reverse strand, counting down.
CGTAAACAGAATGAAATTCTCCCGCGCGATCAGCGTTACCTCGATGTCCGGCCGACGCGCGAGATGCTTGTCCAGGTATTTTGCCGCGTAAAGCCCAGCGAAGCTGCCGCCTGCGATCACGATCTTTGTTTTGTTCATGCCCAAGATTCCGGCGCGGGTGCGCTCTTGTGAAAGACTCTCTTTCGTTTCTCAGCATACGTAACAGGCATGCTGGTTACCTTTGCGCGAGTGACGGCACCGCGTTCATGCGCTTCTCGCGATTCAGCTCCAGGCGAAGAATGCGTATGACCTCGCGTTGCGCATCGGGCTTTTCGCAGACGCTGTGCCCACTGCGAACGAGGATCTCTGAGCTTGCGCCTTCGAGATGGGAGCTCGTATACGGCACGACGCCGTCACTGCTCGTTTCAACTGCGCCAGTGTGGTTTTGTCCAATGATGCTGTGAAACGGCACCTCGATTGGAAGGTCGGCAAGAGCATGGAGCGCCGGATCGCGCGGCGAAAGCGTGTGGACGGAGGAGAAATTCATCTCGCGATCGAAGGCCTTCGCTGCCGGAGATGCGGTGTCCTGATTCGCCGAAACGACGCCGACGATGTCAGTCTGCAAACTCGTCGGTAAGTGAATGAGCGATGCCGCAAGGTGACCAATCCAGCTCTCGGCCAAATTGCTGCCCCGATGTGGAGTGGCTGCGAAGATCACGCGAACGACACGCGGGTTGCGGCGGAAATGCAGGCCGTCAGCGAATCGGCGAATAACTTTTCCGTCACCGCGCAATCGCTGCGGAGGCACCACGAACAACGAGTTCCACAACTTCTCTCCGCTCGAGCTGACCAGGGTGTGCGCGCTCAGACCGCCCATGCTGTGTCCGAGAACGACGATATGCCTCGTCGCGAAATCGTGATCGCCCGGATCGACATTGCGAATCGTCTTCTCGAGTTCCTGGCGCAAGCGGAGCGCGTTAAACAACACCGGCGTGCCCGTGCCGTACAAGAATGTCCAAACCTGGAAGTGCGTGCTCACCTCCGGGTCGCGCCGCATCGCTTTCATTAAATCTGTGAATGCGAACGGCGTTGATTGCAAACCCGGCACGATCAACACGATTGCCTTGTTCGGATCGTACGGCTCCGTCAGGAAAATTCCGGTCCGCTCGCGCATCGAACCCGGGCGCAGCATGTTCCGAAAACCACTGCGCGCGACAGATCGACCGCGACTCGACATCGCGGTGATGGGCGCGGCGTCGTCGCGGTTGAGCGCAAATGTCGATCCATTCAGCTCGATGGTGCGTTGCGTGCTGATGAGCGAAAGGCGTCGCTCGCCATTCACACGCCTGTAAACCGCCGTCGCGGAACAGATGAGACCGTCGCGCGGATAAAGCGGCTCGCGGCTCGTGTCGTAATCGAGCAACATCGGGACGCCGACGTCCGCTGATTCGTCAGGCATTCGCAATCGAGGCGCGAGATGGTAACGCGCAAGCGGCAACTGTATCTTCGGCTCGTCAACTTTTACCTGGAAGGGCGCGAGCTCATTGCGGAGCTCGGCAGGCGTCTTGCCGTCGATCTCTCGAGCGATGGTGGCGACCGCATTGTTGTACGCCGTGACGTGATCAGCGTCTAACGTGCGGTAGGCTGCGTCCGCCTGCGCGATTTGCTGATCCAGCCGATTCGAGGATGTCGATCTTGGCGACGCGCAACTACTGAGGAAGACGAGCGCAAGCAAACTTGCACTCGTTCTAGTCAGTCGAATAAATTTCAGAGTCATATAACAGCCGCTAGTGCGCTTCCGCGCGTTCGAATGTCACGAATAAACTCAGTAATCGCGCGAACCGACGATCGTACTCGTCGCACTTTGGGCAGTTCCCATCGCGTTCCATCCATTCAGGATGCTGCCTGAGGAGGGCGTCGTGCATTTCGCGTTGCAGCGCGACATACGACGCGGCTTCGACCGGGAGAGCGGGAACAGGGATCGCATTCATTGCTTGGAACCCGACCGTTTCGGTTGCTCGCCTTTAATAGTGAACAGCGCGAACACGAGCGCCCAAAAGATCGACAGAGTGATCATGGGTGCTCCTCTTAACCGCGCGCATTTGCGGCGGCCGCGGATTGCGGTGGCGCGAGGGTTAGGCGCAACTTTCGAAAGGCGAAGCCGGAAAATGCTTCCGGTCCGCGTTGCTGCCATTCGCCGAACAGCTTCGATGTATCGGCCGAGAGCCCGAGCTGGACTCGGGAAATCATTGACGGCGGTCCGAGCCGGACTGGCATCATGATGTGACGCTTTGAATTTTTCATGCCGATAGCATGCGCCCGCGACCTGGTGCAGAGGAAAGACCTTGTTTCTGTTCTCAGCATGCCCGCGCGGCATGCTATTGGATGCGGCTGCTGCCGATACCGTGACGCCTACGCGTTACGTAACGAGCGCTTTGAGGCTGCGCTCAAGGCTCGCGACTTTTTGGCAATACACGACTCCGGGTACCTGAGGGATTCGTACCCGACCTTGCTCCTAAGTCTCGTCCCTTCGCGGCCGGAGAGATCAGTATTCGCGCGCGAGCAGGTAATCGGCGAGGGCGCGGAGAACGCGGGCGTTTTCACCGAGCGATTCGAGCGCGCCGTGGGCTTTCGCCGTTAACCGCCGCGCTTCCGCTCGCGATTTGTCCAAACCGATCACGGCCGGATAGGTCGCCTTGTTCGCGGCCACATCTTTTCCGGCGCTCTTGCCGAGCTTCTCCGAGGTTTGGGTCACATCGAGAATGTCGTCGATGACCTGGAACGCGAGGCCGAGCGCGCGGCCGAACGCCGTGACCGCCGCGAGTTGCTTCGCGTTCGCGTTCGCCGCCATCGCTCCCAGGCGAATGGAGGCTGTCAGCAGTGCCGCGGTTTTATTCTCGTGAATCGAGCGCAGTTGCTTGCGGTTGATGCGCCGGCCCTCGGCCTCCAAATCCAGCACCTGGCCGGCGATTAATTTCCGGCTGCCCGCGGCCACGGCGATCTCACGAAAAACATCGCGCAGATCGTAGCGTCTCACCGGTTGGGCGTGCGTCGCGATCTCGAAGGCGATGGTGAGCAAGGCATCGCCGGCGAGAATGGCGATGCCGTCGCCGAAAACCTTGTGGCAAGTCGGGCGACCGCGGCGGAGATCGTCGTTATCCATGCTCGGCAGATCGTCATGGATCAGCGAGTAGGTGTGGATGCATTCCATGGCGCAGGCGTGAGGGAGCGCCGCCGTGGTTTTGCCGCCGCACGCTTCGGCGGCCGCGAGACAAAGAATAGGCCGAAGCCGTTTCCCGCCGGCAAACAAACTGTAGCGCATCGCCTTGTGGAGCGTGGCCGGCGGCACGGTCGCCTTCGGCAGAAAACGATCGAGCGCGCGGTCGACGTGCTGTTGCCGGCCGGCAAGGTAACGCTTCAAATCCATGGCGGCGACCCGGGATTATTTTTCGGAAGGACGCGGCGCGGGACTGGCCACGACGAGTCCCATGAGCAGGAAAGTAATCGCGGCCGAGAACAGGCAATAACGGCAGAAGGCATGAAGCAGGAACGCCTGGACGTAGAGCAACCAGAGGGTGGAGGCGAAAAGCACGCCGACCGCGAGCGCGAAAAATTTCCGCGCCCGGGGATAATTGAACGCGGCAAACATCGCGAACGTGAAGGCGGTAAAGTACCCCGCCACGCCGAAAGCGGCGACGGGGATTCCCGCCACTTTCGAGTAAGCGCTGCCGAGGACTTCGAAACAACCGGCCTGTCCGCTGCAGGCGGCGGTCTCGCCCGTCAAGGCCATCACCGTGAGATAAGTGGCGTCTGCCAGGCCGAAGAGACAGAACAATCCCGCCAGGCTGTAGAGAATGACGCGTCCTCGTGAAGGCGCTTGATTTTTCCGTGCGCCGTCTCGCGATCGTTTGCTCATGATTTCGGTTTCTCCGGGAGCGCGGCTTCGATCGCCTTGTGCAGGCCGGCTGGATTAAGCTCCGACGCGGGCAGGAGGACGGTGTTCACAAACAAGGTCGGCGTGCTGGTTACCCCGCGCGACTCGCCCAGTTTGTGATCGCCCTCGACGCGGGCAGCAATTGCCGGATCGCGCAGATCTTTTTTGAAGCGCTCCATGTCGAGACCCACCTTGCCCGCATAAGAGTTAAACAACGAAGGCGTATCGGGTGCATTCGACCAGGCGGCCTGCTCCCGGTAGAGGATGTCGTGCATTTCCCAAAAACGCCCCTGCATTCCGGCGGCTTCCGCAACGATCGCAGCTTCCCGGGCATGAGCGTGATTCGGGAGCGGAAAATGATGGAAGATCATGCGCACACGCCCGCGGTATTCCTCCTCCGTTTTCTCCAGAAGGCGAGACATCAGCGAGCAAGGCGGGCATTGGAAGTCGCCGAATTCCTCGATTGTCACCAGGGCGTCCTCTTTCCCGCGCACATGAATTCCCGAAGCCGGCGCGCCTTTCGCCTCGGGCGGAAGCGCGGCGCGCTTGGCGCGATAAAGAACAAAACCGCTTCCGAAAGTGGCCAGGGCCACGAACGCGACAATCACATAAGGCAGATATCGTCTCATTGAAGAGCCCAAAGGATATCGATTACCGCGTGATTTCCAGAAATATTGTCGGCCCGTTTAGACAAAAAAAATCCCGCGCGCGGGAACCACCACGAACCGGGGAGACGATACTAAAGAAAACCGAGACCGCGTTCGCGGCCGTTCGCAGTCACCCGTCACAGGAGGATTCCCATGAAGCCGTTACCTAAATCGTCCCAAAACCGCGGTTCCGTCATTCGACCCATTCTTGCCGCCTTGTTAATGCTCGGTGGCATTGCGCTTCTCGCGCGGGCCGGCAATCCCGACCCGGCGTCATCTTCCGGCGCCTCGCCGCAAGTCCAGCAAGCGGCCGCTACGACGCCCGGGGTGCCCCGTTTTCTCAATTACCCCGCGCCTGCCGGGATTGCCGATGATGTGGGCGAGCCCTCGATCGGCTGCAATTGGAAATCGGAGCAGAGTTTTAGCAACAGCATGTTCAGCATCCCGAATGGAGGGCGAGTGATGCTCTTCGGCGGGTTTTCGCCCGATCTCTACCGCGCCACCTTCGACGATTGCTCGTCGCCGGCGAAGCCAAACTGGGAGGCAAAGCCGCTTCTCCTCGCTTCCACTCCACGGGCCGCGGGCGATCCGATCCTCTTCACCGACCACGACACCGGTCGCACGTTTGTCTCTCAACTCGAGGGCCTGACGCCAGCCGGCAGCACCACGGACATCACCGATGACGATGGCGATAATTTCACGCCGAGCGAAGGCTCGAGCCTTCCGTCAGACATCGATCACCAAACCTACGGCGGCGGAATATTCCATGCGGGCGGGCTCGGTCCGGTCACGGCTTATCCGAATGCGGTTTACTATGCTTCGCAAAGCGTGTCCGACGCGCGCGCCGCGCTGAGCCAGGATGGTGGTGTCACTTTCGGGCCGGCCTTCCCGATGTACACGATCAATGACTGCGCCGGCCTGCACGGCCATATCAAGGTCTCGCCTAAAGACGGCACAGCTTACGTGCCGAACGTCGGTTGCGGCGGTGCGGTTCCGTTTCACGAGACTGGCGGCAAACAGGCGGTGATCGTCTCGGAAGACAATGGCATCACTTGGAACATCCGTCCGATTCCCGATTCCACGACGCACGGCAACGGCAGCGCGGACAACACGATCATCGGCACCCGCGACCCATCTGTCTCGATCGACGCTGATGGGAACGTTTACTTTGTTTACCAGGCCGAAGATCGCCTGACCGGCAACCCCGACGGGACCGATATCGCCGGCGACACCCATCCGAAGGTTGCGGTTTCGCACGATAGGGGCTTGACCTGGGAGCCGAGCATTGACGTCGGCGCGAGCGTGCTCAACGGGAATCCGATTAAGAACGCCACCTTCGTTACTGCTACCGCGGGCAGCGGTGGTCGCGCAGCCGTCGCCTTCTTCGGCACCGAAACCGGCGGCAACAACTGGCCTTGTGGCGCGGGCGATGACTGTTCGTTAAACGTCCAGGGAGAGGCCACTGGCATCAACGCGAGACCGCTGTTCACTGGCGTCTGGTATCTCTACATCTCGACCACGTTTGACGGTGGCAAGACTTGGACGACGCAAAACGTTACGCCCGGCGATCCAATCCAGCGCGGCGGCATTTGCGGCGGGAGCACCTGCCGGAACCTGCTCGACTTCATGGATATTCAAATCGACAAGGAAGGCCGCGTTCTGGTGGCGGGCGAAGATGGTTGTATCGGCCCCTGCGTGCAGGGCGGCGGCAATACCTTTTCGTCGAAAGGCTTTATCACTCGGCAATCGGGCGGGAAACGCATGTTGGCCCAGTATGATCCGACGGAGCCGGCTCTCGCTGGGGCGCCGAACGTGACGGCGTCCATCGATGACGCGAAAACAAAGATTACATTGCAATGGCCGACGCCAGATAACGGCGGATCGGACATCACGGCCTATAACGTCTATCGAATTGCCGGCAACGGGTCGCCTGTCCTGATCGCGACGGTAGCGCAAACCAGCTACGGGGATACGACGTTCGATCCGAACGTGACCAATAAGTACCGCGTGACCGCGGTGAATGCCCTGGGTGAAGGACCATACTGCGGCGAAGCTGTGGCGGTCGCCGTGCCAGCTCCCAATCCGTGTGTGCTACCGGGAGTTACCATTCTGACGGATCAGGCCGGCGACTTGATTACACCTATTGGTGTGACGAGCTATCCCGGCTACGATTTGCGCAGCTTGTCCATAGCCGAACCCTTCGGACTAACAGACAAGCTCGTTTTCACGATCAAGGTCCAGGACCTGACGACTGTGCCGCCGAGCACGCGCTGGCCCGTGCAATTCCGGCTTGCCTCGGATCCGGATACCCTTGGCCGCTGGGTCGACATGAGTTCCGACGCCACCGGAGCGGTCACGTTCAATTATGGAACGTTTGTCGTGACAGCCGGCGCCTACGGAGCCCCAAGCACTACGGTAGGCCTGGCGGACGCAGAAAGTAATTACAATGCCGACGGTACGATCACGATCGTTCTCTCGCGCAGCAAAATTGGCAGTCCCATCCCATCGTCGATTATGCAGGGCTTCCTGATCCGAGTCCGCATTAACAACACGATTACGCCCGATAACATGCCGGACAGTCTGGCTCCAGACGGTGTGTACATCATCAAGGGGAACGAATTCTGTCGGCCGAACACGGCGCCAATTGCGAAACTGCTCGCCACGCCCGATCAAGGTAATCCCCCGCTGACAGTTAACTTCGATGGATCGAGTTCCGTCGACTCCGATGCCGGCGATTCGATTGCCTCCTACACCTTCAGCTTTGGCGATGGATCAGCGGATGTCACGCAATCGAGTCCCACGATCAGCCACACCTACAAACATGGGGGCTCTTTCTTCGCCACGTTGACGGTCAAGGATTCAAAAGGATTGCAAAGTGCGAATGTGGCCAGCGCTGAGGTCAAGGTCTCGGCTCAGTTACTGAATCTCTCGACCCGTCTCCGCGTTCAGCCCGGCGACAATGCGCTCATCGGCGGGTTCATCATTCGTGGGAGCGAGCCAAAGAAAGTCATCCTCCGCGGCGTTGGACCCAGCCTCAACGTTCCCGGCAAACTCGATGACCCCGTGATCCAGTTGTTTAACTCAGCGAACGTTAACATCGCGGGGAACGATGATTGGAAGACCGACCAGCAGAACGTTGAGTCGACTGGCCTTGCTCCGTCAAACGACCGCGAGTCCGCCATCGTCATCACCCTCGATCCTGGCTCTTACACCGTGGTGATGCGCGGGAAGAACAACAGCAGTGGCATTGGCGTTGTGGACATATTCGATATCGGCCTCGCCGCCAACGCGCGTCTCGCAAACGTCAGCTCCCGCGGCTTCATCGGCACCGGTGACAACATTCTCATCGGCGGCTTCTATGCCGGGCCCCAGACCGCCACCGTTACCGGCGTGGTTTTCCGCGCCATCGGCCCGTCGCTCTCGAACTTCGGCGTCCCGCAACCGATGCAGGACCCGACCCTCGAGATTCATAACAGCAACGGCGACGTGATCGCGTCGAACGACGACTGGCAAACGAACCAGAAAGCCGACATCCAGGCGACGGGCCTGGCGCCGAGCGATCCGCGAGAGTCAGCCATCCTCATGCGCAACTTCGATCCCGGTCCCTACACTGCGATCGTGCGGGGGAAGAACAACACGACTGGTGTGGGTCTCGTCGAAATCTACGATGTGCAGCAGTAACGCTCATGATAGCACTTCGAATCTGTTCGTTGGTCTTTTAGACAATGCCGTAGCTTGAAGAGTTAGGAATAAGAGTTAGCCGGCGATCTTGTCGTCGGCGGGAGGAAACCATGCGTAAATCATCGACCGCTGAATCCGGAATCTTTCGTCCACGCGTTTTCATCGCATTTGTTCTGTGCCTGGCCGGCATTTCGCTGGCCGTCTTTAGCTCGGCCGGCCCTGCTCCCGGGTCTGTGGCTGCGTCGGGGCCCACTGCGCCCACGGCGGTTCCTACCTTCGGGAATCCGGTCATGGCTGGCCTCGGCGGGAGCGGATTCGAGATCGATTTGCGCGGCGATCCCTCAAATGGGGACCGCCTTTACATGAGCGCGCCGGGAGCGCTTTCCGCGGACACGAGCTGGATCTGGCGTTCGCTCGATATGGGTAAGACCTTCAAATGGGTTCCGAACGCCGCTCCGTTAACCGGCAAGGTCACCACCTGCCATGGCGGCGGCGATACGGAACTGGCCGTCGATTCCGCCGGCCACCTTTACTTTAACGACCTGACCTTGGCGAACTTCAGCACAAGCCGGTCGGACGATCAGGGGGTTAGTTTCACCTGCAGCAACACGGGCGTCCCGGACACGGCGGTAGATCGGCAATGGTACACGATCGACGGCGACCCTACGAACGGCGGCTCCATTTACCTGGCGAACGATGAGATCGGGCCTGGTGGTGTCATGTGCGGAAATAGTGTCGGCAACAACGTCCTGGTTATGTATCGCTCACCTGTAAGTGGAGTCGGCGCCACGGCGGGAGTTACCTTTGGACCGGCGAATCATGTTAGTGCGGTGGGAAGCTGCGACGAGGCAATCATGGGTAATAACGAGCTAAGCCCGGTCGCTACGACTCTAGGGCAACCCGACGGCCTTGGCGGTTACGCGGCCCTGGCTACTCCGGTTAAACACATCTTCGTTATTCATGATAACGCGGCGTTGAACAAGATCCTGATCGGCCGCTGCTTTCCGGTCGCGTTCGGTGCGCCGGTCGCGAACGTCAGCGATCCGAGCGGGTTGAACTGCACCGATCTGCCGGTCGCCGATCTCGGGGCCAGCACGAAGACGGGCGCTAATTTTCCCAGCATCGCAATCGATAAGGCGGGCAATCTCTATGCTGTCTGGAATGAGGCGCCGATCGATGCCAGCGGCAACGTCATCGGTGACACCGTCATTAAGTACACTTACTCGACCGATCAGGGAAACACCTGGGCGGCGCCGATTAAAATTCAGACCACCACATCTCCCGTCGGCGAGTTGCATACCAATGTCATGGTGTGGGCAGCGGCCGGCGACGACGGCCGGGTCGACATAGCCTGGTACGGAACACCGGGCCAACCGACCCATCCCTCCGCTGGACCTGATTCCTGCGGCGCTAACTGCGATTGGAGCCTCTGGATGGTCCAGACGCTAAACGGCCATGCCGCCAGTCCCACTTTCACCGCGCCGATCCAGGCAAGCCAGCATTTCAATCATCGCGGGAGCATGAATACGTTGATTGGCGGACAAGCTGGCGACCGCACTTTGGGCGACTTCATTCAAATCCGAATGGGACCCCAGGGCGAAGCGCGAATCTCTTACTCCGATTCCAATAGCATCGATGAATCCCTGGTCCCTCATGGCATGTTTGTGCAGCAGAACTCCGGTGACAGCCTCCTGGTGGCCAGCTCGCCGGTCAACCTCCCGGGGCTGACTCCGTTTAACTCGATAACCGATCCTTCCGGGGACGGTAAATATGAAGTAAGCGGTACCAGCAGCGCTAATATGCCCCAGCTGGATATCCTTAGCTCCAGTATCAGCGAAGTAACTACGGCTCCCTGTTCCGCGGCAGATCCGTGTTACAAGGTGATCATGCAGCTCAATAACCTGAGCCTGGCGCCGACCACCGCGCAGGACCCGGATCCGGATCTGGTTTGGTCGACCCAATGGCTCGTGCCTTCGACGAGCGATGTAACTGGTGGCAAGAATTTCCATGCCTACGCCGAATCGCTCAATGGCGCCGCCTTGCAATGCTTCGTCGGCGAGAACGCCGTGACCCTGGTAGGGGGCGGCGGTGTCATGACTTACCCGGGGAACACGGCCCTGCCCGCCGCGAATTGCACGTCCACGCTCGGGGCCAATGGGAACATCACTATTTTCGTGCCCAAGTCCATGGTTGCGGAAGCGGGTCCGATTGATAACAAGCTGCACGAAGTGACCGCGGCTACCATGACGCTGCAACAACCGGCTAACACCGTGAGTTCCTTTGGCGGTGTCGGCGGCTCCTTGTTTAATCTTATCGATGTCGCGCAAAGCTATGTTTTCAATCCTTCCGTAACGCCTTCACCTACTCCTACCGCGACCGCTACTGCAACAGCCAGTCCCACGGCGACAGCTACGGCCACTGCGTCACCTTCCGCTACTCCTACCGCCACGGCGACGGCCACAGCGACACCTACCGCCACACCTACCGGAACTCCCGCTGACGTTGAGCTATTGAACATTTCCGGGCGCGTCGTTGCTCAAACGGGCGACAAGGTCGGTATCGCCGGCTTTATCGTGAAGGGCTCCGGGTTCAAACGCTTCATCGCGCGCGCTATCGGGCCTTCCATGACGGTCAACGGTCAGCCCGTTCCCGGCCGGCTCATGGATCCGATTTTGGAGCTGCACGACAGTAACGGCCAGACGATCACGAATGACAATTGGCGCACGGGCGGTCAGGAGACGGAGATTCAGCAAAGCGGCCTCGCGCCCACCGACGATCATGAATCCGCGATCATTCGCACCGTGCCGGCCGGAAATTTCACCGCCATCATTCGCGGCGCCAATAACACGACCGGCATAGGTTTGATCGAGGTCTACGATCTCGGCACCGTCTCATCCGCTGAGAAAGAATCGAAAATCGAACGGCCCGATGCCCCGGACGCGGCCATCGAACTCGGTAATCTCTCCGTCCGCGCCGATGTCCAGACCGACGACAACATTCTGATCGACGGTATCATTCTCCGCGGCGGCAATCCGAAACGCATGCTGTTCCGCGCGCTTGGTCCATCGGTAAAATCCAATGGCAATCCGGTCCCCGGCACGTTGCAGGATCCTATTCTCGAACTGCGAAACGCGAACGGCGTGCAGTTGCAATCGAACGATGACTGGCAGCAAGCGCCCAACGCATCGGACATTCAGGCCAGCGGCCTCGCCCCGTCCGACCCGAAGGAATCCGCCATCCTGATGAGCCTTCCGGCTGGCAACTACACGTCGCTCGTCCGTGGCGTGAATCGCACCACCGGCATCGTCCTGTCCGAAGCCTACAAGCTGGATAATTAATTTTCGCTCTTCTTGGAAACCGCCGCTGCCCGGCTCCATAGGTCAGTTAGGTAAGTCCTGTCCATTGCGCTTGTGCGGATTTCGACGATGGCGCAACATCGCCGCATGAACCCACGACGTTTGAATATCCTGGCGGGGTTGTTGGCCGCCTTTGTTTTGGCATCGGCCATCGCCGCTCCTGCGCCGCTGGCTCCCGGCACCTATCGCGATTGGCACGATGTCGATCAAGTCACGATCCTTCGGCCGTTTAACGCGGCAGCCTACAGCCAGATAGCAGTCGAATCGTTCGACAGCATAGGCGTCAAGCTGCCGCCGACGAATGACAATACCTATCGCGCTGTGCAATCCGCGATCCGCATGATGAAACCAGCATTTATGGACGGGTTGGCGCAGAAGGCGCAGCGGAAGACGAATGCCAATGCGCCCGGCAAGACGCTCGTCGTCCGCGCGCGCCTGACAAAAATCGATCCGGGTTCGCAGGCAGCGCGCTACTTCCTCGGGTTCGGCGCCGGCGCCGTCAAGATCGCGATTGCCGGCGAGATCATCGACGGCTCCTCTGGCAAGGTCCTGGTGCGGTTCGTGCAGGAACGAAGATCAGCCTTCGGCGCTTTCGGCGGCGGCTATGGCGAGTTGTTCCAGCGCACGGCGCGTCAAATAGGCGGCGATATTGGCGAATTGATTAACGCCTTCTGAGGCGCCGCTCTTGTCTCGCGCAAAAGGCGGAGTTAGGGTCGGTCCGCAAGAAATTGGGGGTATAGCTCAGTTGGTAGAGCGCGTCGTTCGCAAAGATTTTTTGCGGTTTTGTGACCAGTTCCGACTCTGATGGACTTGGCTGGACCCGTGCGGACGCTAAAGAAGCCGACCTCCCTCCGATTCGCACAATCGTGTGGACATTTCTGGACGGGAGTAGACCGAATCTCCAGGGCCCGGGGGCAAAACGGGTGGCCCTCGCCAAAATCCGGTATAGTACTAACGCGGATACGAAGGACCGACCATCTGAGCTGGTCAAGGAAGGGCATTATTGAGACTTCAGGTTTAGTTCGCTCAGCAAAGTCCGCAATGGGCTGGCAATTTCGCCCGGCTGCCAGACAACAAACAAATCCCAGGTGGCGCCGCCGTCGGCGATGGGAACCATGATCACGTTCGGAACTTTGAGGTGAGAAATGAAGGCTGGTTGAATCGAAATCGCTTCTTCATTTGCTGCTACGGCGAGAGATTCCACAAGACTGGTTGCCTTATCAATGGTGACGAGGCTGGGACGGAACCCGCCATACTTGCGGCAGAGCTGAATGATCCTCTGGGTGTATCCGGGAATCACATCATCCGATCCCCGCACGAACGTTTCACCCTTCAATTGTTTAAGAGACACCTGTCTCTTGGTCGCGAATCGGTGACTGACGGGAAGCGCCACAAGGCTCTTAACCGTAGCGATTTTCCGAATGTAGAAATCCCGCGAGAGCAGGTCTATCCCGTGCAAGGTTAAGGCCAGATCAATCTTACCTTGCCGTAGTGCGATAATCATCTCGCCGGGCGTTTGATCGAGCATTTCGACTTTCACGCTCGGATGATCGCGCCGCAGCACGGCCAGTGCCGGCCCAAGATACTCCTGGACGGCCGACGCAATATAGCCAATCCGCAACCGTTCACTGTCTCCGCGATTCAGCCGCCGGCGGACTTCCGCCATGGTGGAATCATAATCTGCCAGCAGCCTTTTCGCCTTTTCGGCAAGGACAACTCCTCCATTCGTGGGACGCACCCCGGCCGAGGTTCGTTCCAAAAGTTGCCCGCCGAGCTCGAGTTCGAGTGCCTGGATCTGCCGCGTAATGGCGGACTGAGAAATGCGCAGACGGTCGGCCGCACGACGGAGGCTGCCTTCCTCCAGGATGACCAGGAACAAGCGAAGTTTTTCCAGCACGACTGAAATAGTGATGCGCATAGCGCATCACGGCAATCACGAACCGGCATTAGCCGTGAGGATCGAGAAGACGGACGTTCCCCATCTCGAAATCAGAACAAACGATGAAAACCCAACATTTTTTTATTGATCTCACCCAACGCCCACCCCGGAGCTTTCGCGTTCGCTTGGGTAACTACGTGATCTTGGCCCGCATGCTCGACAAGGGCCGGGCGACCCTCGCCGGGAAGAATGGCGAATACATCTACAGCTCCCCGACCGACCAGCACCTGGTGAAATTTCTCGGCTTCGATCCCGAGGCGATGTCAAAGGAATTGGCCACCGGCAAAGGGGACGGGGAAATGCTCGAATGGGTGCAGGCCCATTCCAAGACCCCGCGCGCTCCCTGGGAAGTCGAGGGCTGGTCTGCCTTTATGGAAAGACGCGGGCCGGACAGCGATGCCGAGACCCTCGAGTTCTATGCCGAAAGCCTGGGCCAGCTTTCCAAGACCCGGGAAGACATCAAGACCTTCTTCGAATTCGGCGAACTCGATGACTACGTCAGCTTCGGAGGCAAAGCGTAAATCCACATTTTCAAAATCAACAAGAACAAACCAAAAACAAAATATATGAGTAATAATAACGGACAAAAACTGGCAGGAAAAATTGCGGTCATTACAGGTGGCAACAGCGGGATTGGCTTGGCAACCGCCAAGCGCTTCGTGGAAGAAGGCGCGCAAGTCGTGATCACCGGCCGACGAGAGGAAAAGCTGAAAGAGGCCGCTGCCTTGATCGGGAAAAACGTCACGACGGTCGCGGGCGACATATCGCGCCTGGAAGATCTGGACCGGCTCTTTGCCGTCGTGAAAGAGAAGCACGGTCACATCGACATTCTGTTCGCAAACGCCGGCTGGGGTGAAGTCGCGCCGCTTGAGACGGCGACCGAAGCTCATTTCGACAAAACCTTCGACCTAAATGTGAAAGGAACGTTCTTCACCGCGCAGAAGGCCCTTCCCCTCTTTAAGGATGGCGGCTCGATCATTCTGACCTCTTCGGTCGCGAACGTAAGGGGAGATTTAGCGTTTAGCGCCTACGCCGCTAGCAAGGCAGCGGTGCGCTGCTTCGCTCGCGGCTGGACGGTGGAACTAAAGGATCGCAAGATTCGTGTGAATTCGATGAGTCCTGGCCCAATCGAAACTCCGGCTCTGGAGAACGCGGGCCTCACCGCTGACCAGGTGAAACAGGCGGCAGCTCAGTTCGCCTCGGAAGTTCCGCTCGGCCGCAGGGGTCAGCCCGAGGAAGTCGCTGCTGCCGTCGTGTTCCTCGCTTCCGATGAAAGTTCATACGTCACCGGCGTGGATCTTGCCGTCGATGGAGGCATGGCACAGGTCTAACAAGAAGAAGAGGCCTTCGCCTTCGGACAGAGGCTCGCTGAAAGATCTTGATCAGATACACACTAACCGACCTAACGAAGGATTGAATATGAACGTTAATGAACAGTTCATCAGAGAAACGTGCGCGGCCGCAGAAGGCCGGGCGTTAGACACCGAGAAGTTTGTCTCCGCGTTTTCTGAAGACGGATACATGTGGGATATGGCTTCCGGCACGAAGTTCCGCGGGAAAGGCATTAGTGACTCCATTGCCGCCTTAGCAAGTGCATTCCCCGACGTCCACCGCGAGATATTAAAAGTCCACGTCGCGGGCGACGTCGTCATCGTCGAGCTGGCAATCCAGGGAACGTACCAAGGCGAGCTGAAGCTTTCTTCGGGAACCATAGCTCCCACCGGTAGGAAGATAGATTTCCCGTCGTGCGATGTTTTTCACCTCGAGAATGGGAAGATCAAATCGTTTCATTGCTACAATGAAGCTGCCTTGATGCTGCAACAACTCGGTGTCGGTCCTAGCTGAATGACCGACACCACGCGATCCGATGTGAGAGAAATGGAGGAATTTCGATGAACACAGAAAAGAATATTCAGATTGTTAAGGATTTTTTTGCAGCACTTGGCAGCGGCGATAA
>JBEEHI010000163.1:0-4334 GCA_041167305.1 Verrucomicrobiota bacterium | reverse complement strand
GCGGAGCTGTTGAGCGAGATGGCGTTCATCAAATCCTCACGGCTGGTCATCTCGATTACGAACGATTGGCGCGCCGGCATGTCGAACGCCATCGTGATTCCACCGAGCACGGCGAGCACGATGATCTGCCACGGTTGCACGA
The DNA here is from genome assembly GCA_041167305.1 of Verrucomicrobiota bacterium. Classification (GTDB taxonomy): domain Bacteria; phylum Verrucomicrobiota; class Verrucomicrobiia; order Chthoniobacterales; family UBA10450; genus AV80. The sequence continues at coordinate 4,192 of JBEEHI010000163.1, read as the reverse complement.
CCTTCGTCCAGACAAGCGCGGCCAGCACGAGCGAGAGAATCATCGAAGAAATCTGGGTGCAGACGATGACGGAACGTTTCGGGTAGCGATCGGCGACCCAGCCGCCCCAGGTGGCGAAGAAAAGCATCGGCGCGGATGCGGCCGCGGCGACAACGCCGAGAAGCGCTTTCGAGCCGGTGAGCTGGTAGACAAGCCAGCCTTGCGCAGTCGTCGTCATCCAGGTGCCGGTGAAAGAGATGAGCTGGCCGGAAAAGTAGAGCCGGAAATTTCGGTGCTTAAAGGCGGAGAAAGTTTTCCGGAACGAGATTCCGCCGGTGGCCACGCGCCGCGGCCGGCCGGTCATGTCCTCCGGGACGTTCGAGGTCGCGGAAGCCGGAGGCCGGAGATCGGAAGTCAACAAGTCGGACATTTATCGGAAGGCGGAAAGAGAGAACATCGATGGGCAGGGCGGAGGTTCAATGGCCTAACCCGTCACCGAGAAAATAATCGGGTTGGCGCGCGAACAGCTTATTTCGGAAGCATGCGCTTTACACCCGGCATCGCGGCTGGCAGGGCCGCCATTTTTCTCTGCGCGATCGCGATCGTATTTTCCTTCCTCCCGGAAGCCCAGGCACGTCCGGTCCGACATCGCCGGCCGACCCCATTTTCGGTAGCGCTCGAGCCCTTCATGCTCGCGCGGTCGATCGTTCACGCGACGGCGAGGCCGATCGTTCACAATGTCCCGCGCATTTTGGCCGCGACGGCGATCGCACCGATAAAGGTCGCTTATTATGCGCCGCGCCGATTGAAACCAAGGCCGCCACGGGGAGCGGAAGAATTTTACCAGGCGGATGAAGAATCGGACGTGAAGCCAATTCAGGCAGCGTATTCGACGTCGGGCCGCACAAAGACAGCCCCGCCGCGGGCGGAGGAGTACGATCAGGATCAAGAGCAGGAACAGGAAAACGGCAGAATCGAGCAGCGGGGAGATCGGCCGACCGTATCCGGAAGCCAGGCGGTTTTGCGGAATGGCGTGGCCTACGCGCCAACGGGGGCGCCGCAGAGCGTGAAGAACGCGATCTGGGCCGCGAACAGCCTGCGCCGCAAGCCCTACGTCTGGGGCGGCGGGCACGGCACGTTTTACGATCGCGGATACGATTGCTCCGGCACAGTTTCATTCGCCCTGCACGGCGCGGGACTGCTGAGTTCGCCGATGCCTTCGAGTGACTTCATGCGCTACGGCGAACGCGGGCGTGGCCGATGGATGACGATCTATTCGCGAAACGGTCACACGTTTGCGGTCATTGCCGGGTTGCGTCTGGATACGACGGATCTCGGCCGGGGCGGCGACGTCGGACCGCGCTGGTATACCTACGCCCGGGATACTAGCGGGTTCACCGCGCGGCATCCCGCGGCGTTGTAAGCGGAGGCCGGCAGTCGGGGCCCTAATGGCCCCTCCCACATTGGTGAGATTTCTGAATCCAAAGGGACAGGGAACCGCATCTCACTACCAAAGAGATCAATTCCTATGAGCACCATTACCATCCGGCCCTTCGCCGCAGCGAAACTGCTGACCTTCGCGGCCCTTTCCCTGGGCGGTTGCCACCTGACCGGCATCAAGGGCAACGGCAATCTTGTTACCGAAAACCGACCCGTGCAGGAGTTCACCAGCGTCGAGGCGGAAGGCGCCTTCGACATCGAGTGGGTGCCCGGCACGGCCTCGTGCACGATCAGGACCGATGAAAACCTCCTCCGTCATGTGGAAACCAGCATGAACGGAAAAACACTTCGGATGGAATGGCACGGCCAGCTCCACCCGACCCACGGAATGAAGGTAAAGCTTTCCAGCTCGTCGATGACTGGAGCGCGGCTGACCGGTGCGGTCCGTCTGGCAGCCAGCAGACTTGCTGGCAAAGGCTTTTATCTCGAAGGGACCGGCGCGACGCGCGTAACGGTGGACGGCGTCGTTAACGAGCTGATCGCGACGATGTCCGGCGCTAGCAGGCTCGACGCGGAATCGTTGCAGGTGAAAGTGGCCGAGCTATCGATTTCCGGCGCGGGCAAAGCGGAAGTCTCGGCGAGCGAAACCTTGAAAGTGGCGATCTCCGGCGCGGGCAAGGTCACCTACAGCGGCAACCCGACCGTCGAGAAACATATCAGCGGCGCCGGCTCAATCCGGAAACGCGATTAATCCGCCTTCGCCCCGCAGGCGCGGGGCTACGGCGCGACAGGAAAAAGTTGAGGCAGCGATCCGCTTGGCTAAGGCTGAGGCATGGCGAGCGACACCTCATCGGCGGGATTTTCTTACAACACGCGGCTCAACATTCTCCACGGACCGCTCGAGCCGATCGACGTCGGCGGCCTGGTCGATGCCTGCACCGACCAGTGGTACAACCAGACGCTCTGCCAGGTGGACGAATCGGTCGTGCGCCTCGGCGTGGTCCACGGCGAATATCATTGGCACAAGCACGACAATGAAGATGAGTTCTTCTACGTCGTTAGCGGCCAGCTCTTGATCGATCTCGAAGAGGAGCGCCGCATTGATCTTACGCCGGGCAAAGCAGTCTTAATCCCGAAAGGCGTCCTGCATCGTCCGCGAGCACCGGAGCGGACTGTGATCCTGATGGTGGAACGCGCCGGCATCGTGCCCACCGGGGCACCGGCGACATGAGTTGGCGATGGACGATTGTTGGTGTGCTCCTCGTTGTCGAGCTTTGCGCAAACGCTCGTGCCGCAGAACCGGAAGCGGCTCCTAGCGAATGGAAACTTATCTCGGACAAGGAAGGCGTCGCGATCTATCGCCGGCAGCGCCCAGCCTCGAATGAGTCGAGAGCCATCGGAGAGATCGCCGCGCCGGCCGCTCTCGTCCATGCGGTGATCGATGACGTCGAATCGTATGCGAGCTTCATGCCTTACATGGCTGAATGCCGCGTGTTAAAACGCGACGGCGATTCCGTCGTGGTGTACCAGCGGATCTCCGCGCCGCTCGCGAGCGACCGTGATTACACCGTGCGGGTCCGCTCGAGCTCGAAGCCGACCGAAGCCGGAAAGGTGTATCAAAGGCATTGGGAAACCGAGAATGCGCTCGGCCCTCCGGAAAAATCAGGCGTGGTTCGGGTGAAATTATGCGAAGGCAGCTGGCTGCTAGAGCCGACCGGCCCGAACACCACCCGCGCCACTTACATGATCTATACGGACAGCGGCGGCATGATCCCGAAGTTCATAAAAAATACCGGCAGCCAGATCGGGCTTCGGAAAATGTTCGCCGCGATCCGGAAACAGGTGCGCGATCCGAAGTACGCGAAAAAGAATTAGCAGGATTGGGATGCGGAGAGAGTCTCCCATCCGTAGGTGCGCATCGGCGGGCCCGATCTCCGGCTCGGGCTTCTCATAAAAAAGCTGAGGATGTTGACGGCGACGATCAGGACGAAGCAGATCAACAGGATGCGGACCTGGGCGGTCACCTGCTTATTCGCGCCGGTTTCGAGCGTGGCTTCGGCTGGCTTTGCCGGATCATGCGCGACCGTCACTTCACTGCCGACCGGATAGCGCGCAAGAATGGGATCCACGTCCTTCGGCTTATATCCGCCCGCGAAAGAGACGCGCTGCGAAGTGAAAGGCGCGCCGTTAACAGAGTAGGAATACGTGATGCGTGGCTGCCGGCGAAACATCACCTTCACGGTATCGGACGCCGTGATTTTTCCCGTGGTGGTTGGCCAGGACGTGCTCGCCTTTGCCGTCTGGACATTTTGCCACGCCTTATAAAGCGCGAACGGGAAGACGATGAGGAAGATGAGAGCGAGCATGCTTCAGAGGTTGGCGAGGTCTTGCCGCTGATCACAAGGCTAATCGATCAACAGGATCACACCTTCGATGTCCCCGCCTCCAACATCCGGACGCGTTTATCCAGATACGGCAGGCGAATCGTCAACGTCAGGCCTTTGCCTTCGTTGCTTTCGATGGCCATTTCGCCGCCGTGTTCGCGGACGATTCGGCGGACGATCAGGAGGCCAAGGCCGGAGCCGGAACTCTTGGTGGTGAAGTACGGTTCGAAGACATGGCTCAGGCTTTCGGCGGACATTCCGCCGCCGGTATCGGTGAAACTGATGTTGACGTGGGTGGCGTCCATGTCCGTGCGGATGCGGAGGATGCCGCGGCGCTTCATCGCTTCGAAACTGTTTTTGATGACGTTGTAGAACGCCTGCTTCATCTG
>JBEEHI010000162.1:0-6785 GCA_041167305.1 Verrucomicrobiota bacterium | reverse complement strand
GCATGGCTCCCACCATACGGATCGAGATTCCCCCGGGCAAGCCCGAACTGCTCGACCAAGTACGTGATGTCATCCGGCGAAAACATTTTTAGTCTCCGGCACCCCGAAACCACTGATTAGGATGCGGATCGAGAGAAGAAGCAGAGCTTCGGAGACAATGGCGTTGCCCAAACAGAGTTTGGGAACGAGGAGCTGACGAGGACCTAGACCGGGGCGAAGTCGTCCGCGAGGACTATGGACGGACGGTGATGGCGCCGGGGGAGGGCTTGGGGCCTTCGACGAGGATCTTCTCGGCTTTGCGGGCGTTCAGGACGAAGGTGTTGTTATCGCCGTGCTTCGACCAGGGGCCGGGCGGGACTTCGTTGAAGTCGACGAATTTCCAGTCGGTCACGTCGGTCCCGTTGATGCCGAGGTAATCGCGGACGGCGGGAGAAACATCGAGGCCGGCGCCTTTGTTCAGATTCGGTTTCGGGCGTTCGTTGCCGAAAACGTACTGCCAGTGATCGGTGCGGAACGGGCCGGCGTCTTCCCACTGGGCGTAGGCGACCTTGTTCCCTTTGCGGATGGCGATCCAGCGGCTCTTGCAGGTGGAAACGCCGGGACCTTGATACGCTTCCTTGAACCAGGGCACCACGCGCGGCGCTTCGGGGCGGTGGCCGTTGGTTGATTTATCGTTGTAAGGGAGCGCGCAATAAAACGGGTTCTGGCGCGGCGTAAACTTGGCCGGCATGAAATCGTGCCGGTGCGACGGCTCGGGATCATCGTAACCGCCGTAGTTCTTCGTCCAGTTCGCGTCCCACGAGCTGGTCCGATTCGGCACGGGATTGTTGGCGCTGGGCTTTTCGCCAATCCAGAAAGTGGTCGTCACGATTTCTTTTTTCCACGGATAACGCTCGCCGGGGTCGGGAAGCGGCGGGTCGTTATTCACGAGCGGCGAATAAGACATCGGATCGACTTTGAGCAGGTCCTCCCCTTTTGAAGGGCTCGATGACTTCTTGCTCAGCTTTAATCGCGGCGCGGGCACGCCGCCGTGCGCGGCGTGAGTGAAGAGCGCCGAGACGGACGAAACGAGAACCGTGATGGTGTGGGTGAGAGTTCCTGGTTTCATAAGCAACCCGGCAGCCGCCGGGATGAAACAATCTAATTATGAATCGGCCTGTGAGACCGATCCGCGCGTAACCTCGCCCAGGAATCAGGGTCGCGCCAGAGAGCGGCGCGCTTTTTCGATGAGCGTTTTTTCCTGTGGGAGCAGATTGGCTTTCTCGCCGAGGTCAAGAAACTCGGCGGCGCGGGCCTGGTCGCCGGTCGCGGCCAGCATGATTCCGTAGTAAGTCGCGACGTCCGGCTGATGAAGCTGCTCGGCAGAGAGGGTCTCGAGAACCCCGAGCGCTTTTTTAGTGTCGCCCTGGGTGTGAAGGGCGAAGGCGTAGGTGGAGACGAAGGCCGGATTCTTCGGATCTTTTTCGTAGAGCTCCTTAGCGGTTTTCTGGGCGCGGAGAGCATTCAAATTCAGGAGCAAGGAGAGCTGCGCGAAATTATTCTGCATGTTGCGATCGTTCGGATGGAGCTCGATCTGGTGGAGCAAGACGCGGTAAAGATTTTCCGTGTCTTTGTTCTTAGCGAAGTAGCCGTAAAGCGCGCGCAAAGCGTCTTCCCCTTTTACCGGATCCCTGGCGAGGACCCAGAACATCTCGATGGCTTCCGCGCGCCAGCCCCAATTCTTCACGGTCTCGGCCAGGATCAACGCCTGGCGAGAATCGGCCGCGACCTTTTTCTGCGCCTCGTTCCATTGCGACGCGAAGTCGGCTTCGTTGCCCATCTCACGGAGGGCGCGGGCATGGAGGGCGTTGCGCAAGAAATCGACGGTGCCCCAGTTGCCGGAGTTCACCAGCCGTTGCAATCCACTCCAATCCTTCACCGCGACAAAAGAATCGGAGAGGGCGATCTGCACTCTCTGCTGGCCGGTCACTGCCGGCGGGAAGGTGGCGCTCCAGGCGATGGCCTCCGCCGCGCGCTTGTGCAGGTTCATCCAGGTCAGGAGGGCAGCGGCCCGTTCCGGATCCTCAGCCGAAGAGGTTTTCGTTTCTTCGAAGAAAGCCGGGAAGCTGTTGTCCTTCGCCGCGTCGAGCGCGGTCAGGAGAAGGATTTTGTCGGCGAAGGTTTTCTCGGGATAACTATCGAGCTGCCGCGCCAGTTCCAGGGCCGCGAGGGTGGTGTTCTGGCGCAAAGCGTCCTCGGCCAGGTAACGCGTGGCCTCGCGCCGCAAGGCGGGCTCGTTCTGCATCTCGACGAGCTTCTTTTTTCCCTCGGCCCGCGCGTCTTTATCGCTGCCGAGGAGGCGCACTGCGGCCAGCCGCATCGCATAATCCTTGTTCGCCGGATCGAGCCGCGCGGCTTCGGTCAGTTGCCGTTCCAGTTCCGGGATATCGCGTTGGGCCAAAGCGATGTCCGCCAGGAGGGCGTGATATTCCGCCGTCTCCTTCGCGCTTTCGGGCAACCGGCTCATCGCGACATCCGCGGTGGAGCGATCGTCGAAACGCACCGCGACCCGCGCGAGAAGGATCAAGTCGTTAGGCGTGGCTTTGCCCAGCTCCATCACGCGCCGCCGCCAATCCAGGGCGGCACGTACTCCGGTCTTCTCGGAGACGGCTGCCATGATCCGGCATGCCTCCACGCTATCCGGGTTGATCTGCAAAATCCGCCGGGCGTCCAGGCTCGCGCGGCGGAGGTCGCCTTCATTCACGAGCGCGTTGCCTTCTGCCACCAGGCGCCGTTGTTGCCAGGCGCGAAACTGCTTGAAGCCGAAAACGCTCCCGACTGAAATGAGCAGGATTATCCCGACGGTCCAAAGGATGACCTTCAGGATCGAGCGCTGGATTCTGTCGTGAGGATGTTCCAAGTTAGGTGAAGCTTTCTAATGCCGCTTCAAAGTCAACTTACAGCAGGGCCCACGAAGCGAATGAACTATTCCGCAGAGAGCAGCCCGCGAGCCAGCACCCGCGGCCGTTCCCTCCCGGCTCGTATCCTGCTCAACTCCCGCCGCAACCACGCATGAATGCTGTTGCCGCCGCGCCCTTGCCGAAAATCGAGGATCGATCGCCCGCGATCGCGTGGTTTCCCGTGGCCGTTTTTGGGTTGGTTTGGCTCGAAGTCGTTTCGCGGCTCCGGTTCGAATGGTCGGTTAATCCGCAGTACGGCTACGGCTGGGCAGTCCCGATCCTGGCCGTGTATATTTTCTGGCGGCGCTGGCAAAACGCGCCCACCCCGGACGCGCCGCGAGCGAGCGTCTTCTGGGCGGCCCTGATCGTCCTCGGCGCGCTGGTTTTTATTCCAGTCCGGCTCATTCAGGAAGCGAATCCGGACTGGCGATTGTTGAGCTGGGCGATGGCGCTCAGCGCGGTGGGTATTTCCGGCGCCGGAGTTTATCTCGCGGGCGGCACGCGCTGGCTGCGCCACTTTGCGTTTCCGATCCTTTTCTTTCTCGTCGCGGTGCCGTGGCCGACGAGCCTCGAGCAAATCGTCATCCAGGGATTGATGCGGATCGACGCGCTCATCAATGTCGAGATCCTCACCGCCATCGGGATTCCGGCCGTGCAAATGGGCAACGTCATCGAAGTCGGCTCCGGCTTTGTCGGGATCGACGAAGCGTGCACCGGGATCCGTTCCTTGCAGGCCACGTTCATGGTGTCGCTTTTTCTTGGGGAATTCTACGGGTTCCCGGTTTTGCGGCGCTTGATCCTCGTGGCGGGTGGCGCATTCCTCGCGTTTTTCTGCAACGTCATCCGCACCTTCCTCCTCGTTTATCTCGGCGCGGAACACGGTTTCCAATCGATAAAGCAGTGGCACGACCCGGCGGGCTACACGATCCTGACTGTCTGTTTGGTCGGCCTGTGGGGGTTGAGCCTGCTGCTTTCGCGCAAGGCAGAATTGCCAGTCAAGCGTTCAACGCTTTCGACCGGCTACCGCATTCCGCGCCTGGTCCTCGTCCTTCTGCTCGTGGTGACATTCGCCGCGGAAGCCGGCACCCAGGTTTGGTATCGCTTTCAGGAATCGCGGACAGTGCGGCTAACACCGTGGACAATCGCGTGGCCCGCTCAGGCTACGAACTGGAAGGAAGTGCCGGTGGACGACGCTTCCCAGGAGCTGCTCCGTTACAACGAAGGCGGCGGCGGCGGCTGGCAGGCCGACCGTCACAACTTCAACATGTTCTTTTTCAAATGGCTCCCCGGCCGCACCGCCGGACTCTTCATTAAGAATCACCGGCCGGACATCTGCCTGCCGGCAAGCGGCATGACGCAGCGCGGCGGCGTCCAGAATAGATTGCTCACCGTGAACGGGGTCGCGCTGCCGATGCGCTCCTACGTTTTCGAAACTTCGGGCCAGACGCTGCACGTCTTTTATTGCTACTGGGACGGCACCCCGCCCGAAGCTGGAATGATGGACCAGGAAAATTGGACACCGGCCGGCCGGCTCGCTGCCGTGAAGCGCGGCAAGCGCGATGTGGGAACCCAGATGCTCGAAATCGTCGCCTGGGGTTACGACGATCACGCGAAGGCCGAAGAAGCCATCCTCGAGCAACTCCGCCAGATCATCCGGCCGGGATAGTGAAATTCGAAATCCGAATCTCGAAACTCGAAACAAATTCGAATCGAATAATTCGAGAAATGAGCAAAATGAGGAACGCCGTTTCCTGAAACTCGGTATTGGAATTTCTGGAAATTGTTTCGGATTTCGTGTTTCGAATTTCGAAATTTCCGCGCTCCTTGTTTCTCGCATTCCGCGCTTGGTCTAATTAATCTGTCGCCGTGCCTCCCAGATTGGTGCTGCGCTTTCTCGCGCTGTTTCTTCTCGCGCACCCGCTCGCCGCGCAGCCCGTGCCCGTGGCTTCGCCGCCCATCATCACCGCCACGTTCTGGAACGCGCAATGGTTCCCCGGCCGTCGCCCGAATGCTTCGCGGGGCGACGAGAACCGGCAGATCCGCGCTGTCCACACTGATCTCGCGCAACTCCATTCCGACATCATCGCCTTCGAAGAAGTTCGCGACTATGAGCACGCCGCGCTCGCGGTAAAGGTGCTGACCGGATTCAAAGTCGACGTTTGCTCGAACTTCCCTCCGCGCGAAGGACAGAACGAAGCGCAACAGGTCGCCATCACCAGCCGGCTCCAGCCGCTGAGCGCGTGGTCGGAGTTGTGGAAACCATCCGGCGCCATCGTGCCGCCGCGCGGGTTCTCGTTTGCAGCTTATCAACTCGCGCCGCGCCAGCTCCTCCTCGTTTACGCGCTGCATCTCAAAAGCAATCGCGGCGAAATCCGCGAAGACATCCGGATCCGTGAAGAATCGATGCAGCAACTGATCGCCCACATGAAAGCGATGGAAAACGCCTACGGCAAACTCGGCGCGCTGAGCTGGATCGTCGGCGGCGATTTCAACACCGCGCCGGACGAGCCGCGTTTCGCAAGCGAGAAGACCGTCCCGAGTTTGCGCGCCGCCGGTTTCCGCTGGTGCTGGGAAGGAATGCCGTTCACCTCACGCATCACCGTCCCCGCCGATCTGCGTTATCCCGCCGCCTGCTTCGACCAGATTTTTTTTCGCAATGCGACATTGGTTAAATCGTGGGTCACCAACACGTCTCCGCAATCCAGCGACCATCGCGCTGTGAGCGCCACGCTCAGCTGTAGCCGGGATCGGTGATCCCGGCCAAGTGCAGCGGCGCTTCTACAGCCGGGATCACCGATCCCGGCTACAACTACAGAAACTTCCCCGGATTCAATATCCCCGCGGGATCGAGCGCGTCCTTGATCGCGCGATGCACCTCGCGCGAAACATCCGTCGTCGCCTGCGGCCACCAGCGTTTCTTCGCCAGCCCAATTCCATGCTCGCCCGTGATCACGCCGCCGAACGCGAGCACCTGCGCGAACAACTCGTCCAGGGCGCGCTCCGCTCTTTCCCGCACCTCCGCTTCGCGATTGTACCGGTCGGCCATAATGTTGACGTGCATGTTGCCGTCGCCCGCGTGACCGAAACAGGCGATCGGGAACCCCGAGCGTTTCGAAAGCGCTTCCGCAAATTCCACCAGATCGACCAGGCGGCTTCGCGGCACCACGATGTCCTGGTTCAGTTTCGTCAGGCCAGTCGCGCGCAGTGAATTACTGAAGGCGCGCCGGAGCGCCCAGAACCGTTCGCACTCCTCTTCCGTCGTCGCCACTTGCAGAGAAACCGGATTGCAACCGCTCACCAGCCCCCGCAATTTTTCCATCTCGACCGGGACGGTCTCCGGTTGCCCATCGAGCTCGACGAGCAAATGCGCGTTGCCATCCGGCACATCCGCCGCTCCTGAATCGCGCCGTGCCGCTTCCAGGGTAAACGAATCCGCCAGTTCAACGGACGACGGCAGGAAACCAGCCCCGAAAATTTTCTGCACAGTCGCGGCCGCTTCGCTCATGCTCGCGAACGAAGCCGACAACGTTGCGCGCGACGGCGGCATCGGGAGCAGTTTGAGCGTCACTTCCGTCACCACGCCGAGCATTCCCTCCGACCCGACGAACAGCCCGATCAGATCGAATCCGGTCTTGTTCTTGTGCACCCGCCCGCCGGTGCGCAAAACCTCGCCGCCCGCGAGGACGACCTCCAGCCCGGCCACATAGTTCCGCGTCACTCCGTACTTCAAGCAGCGCGGCCCGCCCGCATTCGTCGCCACGTTTCCGCCGATGCTGCAATCCTTCTTGCTGGCCGGATCGGGCGGATAAAAAAGCTTCTGTTCGCGCGCCCTCGCCTGAAGTTCAG
>JBEEHI010000161.1:0-3496 GCA_041167305.1 Verrucomicrobiota bacterium | reverse complement strand
GCCTTCAATCCGAGCGCCATCCGCGCCGCGTTCACGCCGGAAGTTCCTCCGCCGATCACCACGACCCGGCCCGGCAACACCCCGGGCACGCCGCCGAGCAGAACGCCATTGCCGCCATTGTGCTTGGCCAGGTAATACGCGCCCATCACCACCGACATGCGCCCTGCGATCTCGCTCATCGGCTCGAGCAACGGCAGCTTGTTGCCCACCTGAATCGTCTCATAAGCAACGCCCGTTACCCCGGATTTCTGGAGCGCTTCCGTCAGCGGTTTGCTCGCGGCCAGATGCAAATAGGTGAAAAGAATCTGTCCTTTGCGCAGCAATCCGTACTCGGGCGGCAGCGGTTCCTTCACTTTCACTATCATGTCCGCCTGCGCGAACACCTCCTCCGCGCGGTCGACCATCTTCGCGCCCGCGTCGATGTAATCCTGGTCGGAATAACCAGACCCGATACCCGCGCTTTTCAGCACCAGAACGCTGTGGCCTTTGCGGGTCAGCGTCGCCGCCGTCGATGGAATGAGCCCCACGCGGTGCTCTTGCTGCTTAATCTCTTTCGGAACGCCGATGATCATGGTGAAGAGAGTGACCAGTGATCAGTGATCAGTGACAAGTTAAAAATGCGAACGCGCCAATCTTTTCTGCTCACCGATCACTGGTCACTGATCACTTCCTAGTTCAGCGATGGATCGTCCGGCGCGGCGGCGAGCATTTTATACCACGGCCCGAGGCCGCGCATGATTTCGAACCACAGCTTGGGCAACCGCGCGGGCGCGAGCGCGGCTCGCGTGGGTTTCTGCAAGATCCACGCTTTTTGTTTCATCTCGGCTTCGAGCTGCCCGGCGCTCCAGCCGGCGTAACCGACGAACGCACGGACCGAGGCGGGATCTTCGTCCACCAATTGATGGGCCTCATCGACGCCGACGTTGTGATTCAACTTCAGGCCTTCTCCCTTGTGCCATTCGAACGCGGCAAACATAAGCTGGTTTTTCCCCACGGGTCCGCCGAGAAAAACCGGAATGTCGCCGAGCCCTTCGGGCGGCGCGTCGTTGACCAGGTCGCCGACCTGTTTATCGAGCGGCCGATTAAGAATCACGCCGATCGCGCCATCTTCTGAGTCATGGGCGGAGATGAACAGGACCGCGCGCCGAAAATTTGGATCGAGCATGTTCGGATGAGCCACGAGAAGCGAACCGGCCAGGCTCAGAGGCATTCCATCCCCGAGATTGCGCATGAAAAACTAGAAGCCGCCGTGGCTCCTTGTGCAAGGCCTTTCAGGCTGTCGTCGTGATCGCTAATCCGGCGAGATCGTCGCTACCTGCGGATTAGTTGTCGATCGCGCAGTTCGAAGACAGGTCCATCGATCGCTTCCTCACTCCATTGCATCGTCGTGGCGGTCACCACCTTCTGTGCATCCGCTGGCAAATGCGCGAGCAAGGCATTCCGCCGGACGGGATCCAGCTCGCCGAAGATATCGTCGAGTAAGAGCAACGGCGGCGCGCCTTCCTCCAATTGGAACATTCGCGCCTGCGCAATTTTCAGCGCGAGCGCGACCGTTCGCTGCTGGCCTTCCGACGCGTACTGCTGCGCATTTTTCCCTTCGACGGCCAGCTCGATATCGTCGCGATGCGGGCCGACGATCGTCTGTCGGAGCCGCAACTCCTTCGGGTGCGAATTCGCAAGATCAGCCGCGAAATCCTCCCCATTCCCCGGCGCGAAACGGAGCCGCAAACTTTCTTCAGCGTTACCGCTCACCTGGCGATGCGCTTCTGCCGCCAGCGGCGCCAGGCGTTCGACTAGCCGCGCCCGCATCGCGCCCAGTTTCGTCCCATGTTCGATCAGCGGCGGATCGTAGGCCGCGATTTCGCGCGGACGCGGATGCGCCGATTTCAAGAGCGCGTTCCGGGAGCGAAGCGCCCGTTCGTAGGAGCGCAGGGTCGGCCGGTAAAGCGGATCGATCTGGGTGGCGAGAAAATCCAGGTAGCGCCGCCGCGCTTCGGATCCGCCCCGAACCAGCTCGATGTCGGTATTGGCAAGAGAGACGACTCGACCGAGCCGCAAATATTCGGCGAGGGGCCGTTGCTCGACCTCATCCAGCGAAACCTTTCGGCGCAAAGCGCTGTAACGAAATTCCAACCGATGATTGTCGAGCCGCCCCGCGACCCCGAACGCCTTCTCGCCGAAGCGAACCACTGGCGCGAGCGCGGAGCTGCGCTGCGATTGCAACCTAAGAAGAACGCAGGCCGCCTCCAGGATCGACGTTTTCCCCTGCCCGTTTCGTGCGATGAAAAAATTGAAGCCGGGAGAGAACTCGACCGCAAGCGCTTCGAAGCAGCGGAAATTCCGGAGCTGAAGTTCGGCGAGCATGAAATCCAGTCAGCGCTGTAGTCGCGGCGCTCTGTCGCCGCGTAATGTCGTTGGCGGCGATCCCGCAGGCGCGGGACCGCGACTACAGCGTCTCACAAATTGAGCAACTCCAGCTTGCTCGTCATCTGGCCGGGAATGCGCTTCGCGTGATAAAACGCGCCACTGATGGGCGTGATGTCGGCTGGCGTCAGTCCCACCGCCGCTCCGATGAAATTATGATTGCAGAAGACGCCATTCGTCGCGTCCATCCCGACCCAGCCCGCGCCGGGAAGAAAAACTTCCGTCCAGGCGTGGAGCGAACCTTCGGCGCGCTTGGTCTCGGTATCGCTTTCCCGCAGGTAACCACTCGTTAGGCGAGCGGCCAATCCCATCTGGCGCAGCATCTCCGCGAGTAACACGGAGACGTCCCGGCAGGCGCCACGGCCGCGCCGCAGCGTCTCCGCGGGCGAGAGTGCCTCGCCTTCCTCGCGCCGCTCGTAACCGATGCATTCATGCAATCGTTTGTTTAGATCGACCAGCGACTCGACAGTGCCGCGCCGCTTTTTGCCCGTGGGCGCTATCCAGCCGGGCAGGACCAGTTGTTCCTTTACCCGCCTCTCGCGATACGCCGCGAGCAAATCTCGTGTCCGAGCGTCATAGGCAAAGGGCAGTTCGACCGCGGCCGGCTCGAGAATGAAATGGAACGGATCTTTTTCGTCGAGATCGAGATTGATCGCGAGACGGAACGTCAACTCCTTCGATCGTTCGGGAAAATAACAGGAGGCGACGGTGTTTTCGAAAACATCGCGTGAATACCGAATGGTCGCTTTCGGCGTGGTCGAGAAATCGAGACGGCGGACGCGGCTGAAACGGTCGCTCCGCGGAAAGAGGCGCACGTCATGGGGCGAGAACCCGACCGGCTCCTCATAGCGGTAGGTAATTTGATAGCGCAGCCCGAGCTTCATAAAGGCAGGATAAGTACGTAGGGGAAAAATTGTTTTAAAAATGTTAGAAAATCTGTTGCACCCGCGCGCAAGCTCGGTTAATACCTCGGCAGATTCAAAAACGTTCTGGGGGGAACAGCCGGCCTTCACGTCCATCGGATGTGGGGGCCGGTACTTTTTTGGGGGTATGAGGTCGTGAATCCAGACAG
>JBEEHI010000160.1:0-4728 GCA_041167305.1 Verrucomicrobiota bacterium | reverse complement strand
GCCGGAGAGAGAAAAAGCCCGACGAGTACCAAAGTTGGATCGAACGCTTTGATTCTCCGACGCCGGCGGCCGTCACAAGTATGAGGAGCGAGCTGCGGCGTCTGCCGAGGCATCCACTGATTTCGATCATCCTCCCGGTTTACAATCCGGAGATCCGTTTTCTCGAAGCCGCGATCGCTTCGATCCGGGATCAGATTTACGAACGTTGGGAACTTTGCATCGCCGACGACGCTTCGACCGATCCGCAGATCAGACCTTTCCTGGAAAAGACCGCGGCGATAGACGCGCGGATAAGGGTGACGTTCCGCGAAAAGAACGGGCACATCTCCGCTTGCTCGAATTCGGCGCTCGCGCTCGCGACCGGTGATTGGTGCGCGCTCCTCGATCAGGACGATGCCTTCGCGGAGCACGCACTCGCGCTCGTCGCGCTCGAGATCGAACGGCATCCCGACGCGGGACTCATATACTCCGACGAAGACAAGATTGATGAAGAGGGCTTGCGGTCGAATCCATTCTTCAAGCCGGATTGGAATCCCGAGCTTTTCCTCGGGCAGAATTACATCAACCATCTCGGCTGTTATCGGACAGACGTGCTCCGTGAGATCGGCGGCTTTCGTGAAGGATTGGAAGGGTCACAGGACTACGATCTCGCGCTTCGTTGCATCGACCGGTTGCGGCCGGGGCAGGTCCGGCACATCCCGCGAATTCTGTATCACTGGCGAATGGTCGGCGGCAGCCTCGCCGCGATTCCCAATGCGAAACCGTACGCGAAAGAGGCGGCTCGCCGCGCGATCGCGGACTACTGCAAACGCCAGGGCATGCCGGGCAAGGTGGTGCCGTGTCCGGAAAACGCGGAGTCGCATCGTGTCATTCACGCGTTGCCGGAGCCAGCGCCGCTCGTTTCGATTATCATTCCCACGCGCGATCGCGCCGAGTTGTTGAAGCGCTGTGTCGAAAGCATTCGGGCGCGGACCGACTACAGCCCGTTCGAAATATTGATCGTCGATAACGGCTCGGTCGAAGAGGAAACGTTTCGCTTTTTCCGCGAAGTCGAGCGCGACGAACGCGTTCGTGTCATTTCCGAGAGCGGACCGTTTAATTACAGCCGGCTGAACAACAGCGCGGCGAAGCAAGCCCGCGGCGACATCCTTGTTTTTCTGAACAACGACACCGAGATCGAGGATGCCAGCTGGCTAACGGAAATGGTTAGCCACGCGGCACGAGCGGAAGTCGGGGCGGTCGGCGCGCGACTTTGGTGGCCTGACGGGACGCTACAGCACGGTGGAGTGGTGCTTGGACTCGGCGGCGTGGCGGGTCACGCCTTTCCGCACATTCCGCGCGGGCATCCCGGGTATTTCAATCGCGCGATGCTCCAGCAAAATTCCTCCGCAATGACCGGCGCGTGCATGGCGGTGCGCAAAACCGTCTTCGAAGAGCTGGAGGGATTCGACGAGGTCAATCTCGGCGTGACCTTCAACGACATCGATTTCTGTTTGCGTCTGACCCAGCGCGGCTATCGCGTCGTCTGGACGCCGTATGCGAATTTGATTCATCATGAATCCGCTTCGCGCGGGCATCAGCGCACCAGGGAAGAACAGGAAGAGTTCGAGCGCGCGGTCGATTACATGCAGACGACGTGGGGTGCGGAGTTGATGCACGATCCTTTTTACAATCCGAATCTCTCGCTGAACCCGCCCGGGTTCGAAATCGCATTTCCGCCGCGTGATTGCAGGGAAAGCATCAAGGAGCGGCGATTTGAAATCGCCGCCGAATTCAAACGGCGATTGCAAATCGCCGCTCCTTGAGGCGCAATCCGATTCAACGCTTTTCGGCCGGTTTCCGCGCGATGAGAACCGAGTCGTGCCACTTGTTGCTCTCATTGTCGTATTGCGGCAGGTCCTCCCATTGCGTCTCCGCCGCGAGCACTTCGAGGCCGGCGTAACGCGCCACCGCGCGTAACCCGTCGGGATACATCCGCCAGCAATCGACCGGGAAGCGATGCTCCGGCCCGCTCGACGGGACGATGATGCAACAAAGGCCGTTCGGTTTCAGGGTGCGTGCGACCTGGCGCATCGTCTCCCAGAAGAATTCCGTGTGCTCGAAAGTCTGGCCCGCGACAATGACGTCCACGCTTTCGGCAGAAATTTCCCGCCAATCGTACGGATCGCTCAAGACAACATCGACGTTCGCGCCCGGCGCGAGATCGACCCCGACATATTTCCAAGGCGGCAGGGCGAAGAGCGGACGGTAACATCCATTGATGTCCTGGCTCCCGAGATCGACGATGACCAGCGGCTCCGCGCGGCGCGCTTCGAGATAATCGCGCTGGAAGGCGGTCATCTTGTCGAAGGAGCTTTGGTGCATGGCCTGCCAGTGAACCCTGCCTGCTCGTGATTCGCAACCGCGTTATCGAAAAGCGCCCTTGCATTCTCGGCCTGAGATTCAATCCTGAATTGGATGCGGAAGACGAAAATCATTTGCACGCTCGGGCCAGCGACGGAAAAGACGGAGACCATACGGGACTTGCTGAGCGCGGGAGCGGACATCTTCCGGCTCAACATGAGCCACGCCAAACATGAGTGGGTGCGGGAAATCATTCCGCGCATCCGCAAGATCGCGGCGGAAATTCCGCGAGCGGCGGCCATCCTCCTCGATACCCAGGGGCCGGCGATTCGTACCGGCGAGCTGAAATCGAATCTGCAGCTAAAGCCGGGGGACATTCTCGAGTTCACCGTTCGCGGCGCGAAGAGCGAGGAAAAATATTCCGTCGACGTGAACTACGAAGGCCTCGTCAACGACATCTCCGTCGGCGACGTCGTCCTGGTCGATAACGGCGTGATGCGGCTCCTCGTCCTGGAAAAGAAGCGCAACCGGATCCGCTGTAAAGTTCTGACGAAGGGTGTCCTCGGATCGCGTCGCCACATCAATCTTCCGGGCGTGCGCGTGAACCTGCCGCCGCTCACCCAAAAGGACCTCGAAGACATTGCGCTCGGAGTGGAGATGAAGGTCGATTTTGTTGCGCTGAGTTTTGCCCGCAAGAAAAGCGATCTGCAGGAGTTGCGGCGGGTTCTGAAAAAGGCGGGGAGCCGCGCCCAGGTCGTGGCGAAGATCGAAGATCAATCAGCGGTGCGTCACATTGGCCAGATGATCGAAGCGGCGGACGTGGTCATGATCGCACGTGGCGATCTAGGCATCGAATGCCCGATGGAAGAGCTGCCGATCATCCAGCGCAAAATTGTGAAGAGCTGTTTGCGAATCGGCAAGCCGGTCATCGTGGCGACGCACATGCTCGAATCGATGATCGAAAATCCAGTGCCGACCCGGGCCGAAGTCACCGACGTGGCGAACGCGGTCTTCGAGCAAGCCGACGCGATCATGTTAAGTGGTGAGACTTCGACCGGCCGCTACCCGGTGGAATGCGTGAAGGTATTCGACCGAGTCGCGCGGCGGATCGAGCGGAGCGGCGGGGCCGGGTATGGCAAGGACGCGCTTCTCGAGGACGCTCGCCAAAAGACCTGTGCGTCCGCCGTCGTCCTGGCCAATTCGCTGGCGCGCGCAAAGATGGTTGTCTTCACCCATCACGGGACGATGGCGCGTTACGTATCGAATTTGCGTCCGGAGAACGCCCCGATCTTCGCTTTCACTTCCAAGGAAGAGGTCTTCCGCCAGATCGTGATTTGCTGGGGAACGCACCCGGTGATGATCGAATTTGCCCAGGACCCGAACACTACGATTGAGTCCGCGATCAAGTATCTGAGCCGCGAAAAGCTCACGGAGCCGGGTGACAATCTCGTCGTCCTGAGTGACATGCTCGGGGGACGGGACAAGGTCGATTGCATCCAGTTACGGCAGGCGGAGTAATCGCGACCCCGTTTAGTTTGTCATCCTGATCCCGCAAAGCGGGAGAAGGATCTCTGAACATTTCCGCTCCTTGCCGCGCAGAAATGGTCAGAGATGTTTCGCTTCGTTTCAACATGACAGCTTAGGAGGGGCGCGACGGCGCGGGAAAACAAAAACGCGCGGAAGTTTCCCTCCGCGCGTTTTCGAAAAACAAAGAGCGATTCCTTACGCCTCGACCGGCAATTCCACGTCCACCGGACGTTCCTTCTTGCTGAGCGCACGGCGCAGCTTCGAGAGCGCGATGTTCTGGAGCTGGCGAATCCGCTCCCGGGTCACGCCGAATTTCTTGCCGACTTCCTCGAGCGTCTTCGGCTTCCCGCCATCGAGCCCGAAACGCGAGAAAATGATCTTCCGCTCACGATCGTCGAGCACATCGAGCAACCCACCTACTTCATTGCGCAGGTTCTTGTCGCGGAGCAGCTCGAAAGGCGTCTGGGCCTCTTCGTCCCCCACGATCTCGCCGAACTCCGTCGAATCGTCATCGCTGATCGGCGCGTCGAGGGACGCCGGCCGGATCGAGACCGTCTTCAGTTGCGACACCTTGCCGCTCGCGATGCCGATCTCTTCGCCGAGCTCGTCATCCGTCGGTTCGCGGCCGAGTTCCTCGCTCATCTGGAGCGAGACGCGGCGCATCTTGGAAATCTTGTCCACGAGATGGACGGGCAGGCGGATCGTTTTGCTCTGGTTCGCCAGGGCGCGCTTGATCGATTGTTTGATCCACCAGGCGGCGTAGGTGCTGAGCTTTCCACCCTTCGCGGGATCGAAACGCTCGACGGCCTTCATCAGGCCGATGTTGCCCTCGGAAATCAGGTCGAGCAGCGGGAGGCC
>JBEEHI010000159.1:0-8197 GCA_041167305.1 Verrucomicrobiota bacterium | reverse complement strand
CTTCGGTTCGGTCTTCCATGATAGGGCGGGCTGCTATTTACAACGGAGATGAAGGGTCGGAAAGTCCGGCCATGCCGCACGTGGCCACCTGGATTCGACCGAAAGACGAGAAATGGTTTCGTCGCGCATTCGCGAAACATCCGAACGTGCGCCTCTGGAACGCCCGCACTCAGCAGGTGCCTTTCGAAAAAATGCAGGGCCTGCTTCTAAGCGGCGGGCCTGATATCGCGGAGGAATTTCTCCGGCAGCCGGTGCCTGATCCCTCTATCCTCGACAAGGACGTCGAACCGGAGCGGGACCGCTGGGAATTTGAAGCGACGAAGGATTCACTCGAACGGCGCCTGCCCATCTTTGCGATTTGCAAAGGCATGCAGCTTTTCAACGTCGCGCTCGGCGGCACCCTGCGCCTCGATATTCCCGGGCACAACGCGCCGGAAATGAAGACTCACAACATCCAGCCGTTGCGCACCGATCGCTCGGCGACGCATCGCCTCGATTGCGTCAACAGCTCCCATCACCAGGCCGTCGATAAGCTCGGGGACGGACTCGAAGTCGAGGCCTGGTGCAAGACCGACGACATCATCGAACAGATGCGTTTGCGCGATTATCCGTTTGCGCTCGCGGTCCAGTATCACCCCGAGCGCGGTGACGGTTACGAGGCGCTCTTCGCCGATTTTGTTTCCCGGCTGGACGGTCGTTGATGGGTTGAAGCGATGAAGCGTCGCAGCGTGCTGGCATTTACGATTCGACGTTTCCCCTTCAACGCTTTAACCCTGTAACGCTTCAACCCTTCAACGCTCCCATGTCCACTCCGCAAAATACCATCGCGATCGTTTACGATTACGACCAGACGCTCAGTCCGAGCTACATGCAGGACGAGACCGTCTTTCCGGCGTTCGGGATCAATTCGGAAAGTTTCTGGCGGCGCTGCTCGGAGCTAGTGCGTGACAACGGCTACGATAACGAGCTGGCCTACATGAAGGTGCTGCTCGACACCCTCGGTATGGATCGCCCGACCAACGCCGATCTGCAGTCGTTAGGCGCGAAACTGAATTTTTACAAAGGCATCCCGGAGATGTTCGAGGAGTTTCGAGAGGGCCTCCTCAAGGAGGATCATCTGGCCCACGGCATCACCGTCGAGCATTACGTCATTTCATCGGGCCTGAAGGTGCTCATCGATGGCAGCCGGCTTCGGCCGTATGTGCGCGCGGTGTTCGGCTGCGAATTCGACGTTGATGAGCAGGACCGGATCACTTTTCCCAAGCGCGTAATCAGTCACACCCAGAAGACACAATATCTTTTCCGGATCAACAAAGGCCTCCTCGATATGTCGCAGGACGTGAACGATCACATGGACGCCGAGATCCGCCCCATTCCGTTTCCGAACATGATTTACCTCGGGGACGGCCCGACCGATGTGCCCTGTTTCACCGTCATGAAAAAAAATGGCGGCGAAGCCATCGCCGTTTATAACCCGGACGACCCGGCGCGCGTTGGCTTCAAGAAATGCTACCAGCTTTCGACCCATGCCGACCGCGTCAAACACATTGCGCCGGCTGATTACCGGCCCAAAACGCATTTACGAATGTTGCTTGAAGAGATGGTTGAGGAAATCGCTAACCGGATCGTGGCCCAACGAAAGTCAGCGGTTGAGACGGGAACGGTCCGCGCGCCGAAGCATTAGCTGTAGCGGCGGTCTATGACCGCCGACGTTTTATGGTGCGCGTTCGGCGGTCATAGACCGCCGCTACAGAAGAAGCTTGCGTTATTCCCCCCGATACACGCAGCGCGCCGTCGGCGTTTCATGGACTACGATCTCGCAGAGCCCAGGGCAAAGTGGATCCAGTTTTTTCCAGAACCACGCCGCCATGTTCTCGATCGTCGGATTTTCCAGCCCGGCGATTTCGTTGAGATAGCAATGATCGAGCTGCTGGATCAGCGGCTTCATCGCGTTGCCTATTTCGGCATGATCGTAAAGCCATCCCGTTTCCCGATCGGCTTCGCCTTCCACGGAAATCTCGACCTTGAAACTGTGGCCATGCATCCGCCGGCACTTGTGTCCCTCCGGCGCCTTCGGAAGAGTCTGCGCCGCCTCGAATTGAAAATCTTTGGTCAGCCGAACACGCATTAGAGCGAAGGTGGCATTTTTCTACGTGTTGTCATCCCGAGCCGCGCAGACGGCGAGGGACCTCTCCGGCGCTTAACCGCTTCCGCGAAATGACTCGCGTCCATCGTCAATGCACGCCTGATGTTTCGCGGTAGCGCCAGTTCCAACTGAGAGGTCCCTCGGCGTGCTTCGCCAGCCTCGGGATGCCAAGCATCACACTCCGCGTTGCGTGGGCATCCAGATGAACTTATGCATCTGCAACTGAAAGCGGACCGGCAGACGGTCCGCCAGGATCCACTCGACGATTTCGCGCGGATCGATCCGCCCGAAAATGGGCGAGAACAAAACCGCACGGCAGCGCTCCGCCAGGCCGAAGCGCGCGACTTGTTCCCGCGACCATTCGTAATCCTCCCGCGAGCCGATCACGAACTTCACTTCATCGCGCTGGGTGAGGTGCTCAACGTTGGAGAAAACATTCCGGTCGCACTCGCCGCTTCCCGGCGTTTTCAAATCCATGATCCGATGGACGCGCGGATCGACGGCGGAGATGTCATGCGCCCCGCTGGTCTCCAGCAGCACCGTGTGGCCGGCATCGGCCAGCATCGTCATGAGCGGCAGCACATTTTTCTGGAGTAACGGTTCGCCTCCGGTGATCTCCACGAGCAGACATTTGAACGCTGCCACAGCCGCGGCGATTTCCTGAAGCGTCTGCTTTTTCCCTTCGTAAAAGGCGTATTCCGTATCGCAATAACTGCAGCGCAGATCGCAGAAAGTCAGCCGCACGAAGACGCACGGCTCGCCCGCCCAGGTGCTCTCTCCCTGGATCGAGTGATAAATCTCGTTGATCGTCAGCGTCTTCTCGCGCTCTGTTGTCTCCGTCTCTTTCATTCGGCGTTGGACGTTGGGCGTTGGGCGTTCGACGTTTTCCCCTCTTCCGAGGTTACCTCGAATGCCAAACCGAATCGACCAATGTTTCTCCGCTCTCCGCGCCCGGAACGAGAAAGCCTTCATCGCCTACATTTGCGCCGGCGACCCCGATCTGTCTCGCACCGTCGATCTCGCACTCGCCCTCGAAAAAGCCGGCACCGACATCCTCGAGCTTGGCATCCCATTTTCCGATCCGCTCGCCGACGGCCTCGTCAATCAACTGGCAGCGCAACGCGCCCTGGAAGCGGGCGCTACGGTTGCCGGAGTTCTCGATTGCATCCGCCAAATCCGCACGCGCTCCCACATCCCGATCGTTCTTTACACCTACCTGAATCCGATCTTCCAATTCGGATTCGAACGTTTTCATCGTGAAGCAAGCAACGCCGGCGTCGACGGCCTCTTGATTCTCGATCTTCCGCCGGAGGAAGATCAGCCGAGCGACGGCCCATTACACATTCGCTTGATCGCGCCGACGACACCGCCGGAGCGGATCGAACAAATTTGTTCGCGGGCGGCCGGGTTCATCTACTACGTCTCGCGCGAGGGCGTGACCGGTGTCCAAAGCAGCGTCGCCGCTTCGGTCGGCGATCAGGTAGCGCTCATCCGCCGGCACACGAAGCTGCCCGTCGCAGTCGGGTTCGGAATTTCGACGGCGGAGCAAGCGAAGGAAGTCGCGCAAGTCGCGGATGCGATCGTTGTCGGCAGCGCCATCGTGCAAAAAATCAACGAGAGCGCGGGGATGCTGGATATGCCGGTGCGGATCGGCGAGTTCGTCGCGCCTCTCGTCACCGCGACGAAAGCAAGGTGAACGGCGCAATTATTTCCTGCTCCTGATCATGATCGTGCTCCTGATCTTGTGAAGGAGCATCGCTACAGAAAAGATCAGGAGCAGGATCAGGATCATGAGCAGGAGGAGCGGCTTCGCCGCTCACATCCCGCACTCGTCCCTAACTTCGCGGCGGTTCGAGCGCGTGCTGAGCAAACGCGCGAGGTAAGAATCCGTTGCCGCTATCCCGGAAACACGCGCCAGGTTTTGCGGTGAATCGAGGCGGGAGAAAACAGCGTAGATAATCTTACTGCGCGGCACGCTCTTTTCCCCGTAGCCGCCCGGCATATTGCTCGACCAAAACTTCACGTATTCGATCCCGTCCTTCTTTTCCATCCCCAGGTAAATCACGGAATGGCCGTGCTCCGCTTTCCCGACTTCCGGCGACCAGAATATTTTCATGAAATCCCCCGGCTGCGCGTTCGCGAAATCGTCGAAGTTCTGTCCGAGATCCAATTCGTGAAAAAGCCGGGCCGTGCCGGGACCATTTGCGTTCCAGCGGCCCCAGATCCCTTCGCCATCGCGCTGGTCGCGAATGAGGAGGCTTTGGAGCGTGGCGAGATCGAGCCGGAGAGCGTCCCGCGCCCGGAGCGCCTCGATGGTCTTGATGAAGACCAGGTAGGTCGCGCCGGAGCAATAACTCGGCGAAGCAAAATTCGGCGCGACCGTGAAGATGCCCGATTCGAAATGGGCCGCCCTTTGCAGACGCAGGGTCGCCGCGCGGGAGGCTGAATACTGCCCGCCCTTTGGCATCGCGTTGACCTGCTCGAGGATGATCCGGTTGTACGGTCCCGGCGCTCGCTGCGCGAAACAGGGCGCGGCGCCGAGCAGAAGTGTGAGGCCGAAGAAGATTTTGCCGAGCTGCGCGTTCAAGGTAAGCGACACAAATACGGCTCGAACATTTCCCCGGCAACCAAGGAGCGGCGATTTTCCAATCGCCGTTTTCTTCGTTGGGCGGCGGTTACAAACCGCGGTTTCTTGGCTTTGCCGGGAGATTGTGGTAACCAGACTCCGCATGCTGCGTTTCAGCAAGATGAACGGCGCCGGGAACGATTTCGTCATGATCGATAATCGACTGGGCGATTTGAAGCTGGCGCCCGATCAGATCGCGAAAATCTGCGACCGCCACCGCGGCGTGGGCGCGGATGGCGTGCTGGTGCTGGAGCGTGCCGCTAACGGCGCCGATTTCCGGATGCGCTACTACAACGCCGATGGCGGCGAAGCGGAAATGTGCGGGAACGGCGCGCGTTGTTTTGCGCGCTATGCGAGCCACGTTGCCGGCCCGAAGGAAGAGCTGTCGTTCGAAACGCCCGCCGGGGTGATTGGCGCGAAGCTGCAAGGCGAGCTGGTCCGCCTCGAGATGAGCGAGCCGAAAGATTTGCGGCTCGGGATTACGATTCCGTTGTCGGACCAGCAGGTCGCCGCGCATTTCGTGAACAGCGGAGTGCCGCATGTCGTGGTGCCGGTGGATGATCTCGAAAACACCGACGTTCGCGGCCTCGGTTCCGCGATTCGCCGGCATGAGCTTTTCGCTCCAAAAGGCGCGAACGCGAATTTCCTCAAGGAACGCGGCGAGCGCCAGATCGCGATTCGGACTTATGAGCGTGGGGTCGAAGACGAGACGCTCGCCTGTGGCACCGGCGTGGTGGCCAGCGCGCTGATTTTTGCGGCACTCAAAAATGTGAGCGGACCCATCGGCGTCCTGGTGCGCGGCGGGAATGAACTTCAGGTCGGTTTCGACAAGACCGGTGATCAATTTCGCAACGTCACCCTCACCGGCCCGGCGGATTTTGTGTTTGAAGGAACAATCGACGTTTGAATCTCTTCAACTGGAGCGGCGGTCTATGACCGTCGCCCGAAATCGTAACAAGGAAAAGACTCGGCGGTCATAGACCGCCGCTACAGAAAATGTTTAGAGGAACTTTTACTGCGATCGTGACTCCGTTTCGCGACGGCGAGATCGATGTGCCGGCGCTCGAAGCATTGATCGAGGGACAGATCGCCGACGGCGTAAGCGGCGTGATTGCCGTGGGTACGACCGGGGAATCGCCCACGCTTTCCGCGGCCGAGCGCGAGCAGGTCATTCGGATCGCGGTTGAAGTCGGGAAGGGCCGATGCCAGGTGCTGGCCGGGACCGGATCGAATTCCACCGCCGCGACCATCGCGGCGACACGGGCGGCGGAAAAAATGGGCGTCGATGGCATGCTGATCGTCGCTCCATATTACAACAAACCGAGCCAGGAAGGACTCTTCCGGCATTTCCAGGCGATCGCCCAGGCGACGGCCGCGCCGATCGTGCTCTACAATATTCCCGGGCGCTGCGCGGTGGATATTGGACCGGAAACCGTCGAGCGACTCGCGATGGATTGCGCGAACATCGTCTCGATCAAGGAAGCCGGCGGGAGCGTCGATCGCGTTAGTGAATTGCGGGCGCGGTTGCCGGAAGCGTTTACGATTTTAAGCGGCGACGATTCGCTGACGCTGCCATTTCTCTCGGTCGGCGCCGTCGGGGTGGTGAGCGTCGCGTCGAATTTGTTCCCGGCGGAAGTCGTCAACCTGGTCCAGGCATTTCGCGCCGGTGACACGAAAAGCGCGCAAGACCAGCACCTGAAAATGTTGCCAATCTTCAAGGACCTGTTCATCGAACCGAACCCGGTCCCGGTGAAGACGGCGCTCTCCTGGCGCGGGGTGATGTCGGCGGAATGCCGGCTGCCTTTGTGCGAGATGAGCGCGGTGAACCAGGCGCGCTTGCGCAAAACGCTCGACACCTTTGCCGGAACCGAGTGAGCACGCCAGTCCGGGTTTTGTTGCTGGGCGCGAAAGGCCGAATGGGCCAGGCGATCGCCGGCGCTGCGGAAAAGGCGGGCGTTGAAATAACCGCAGGCCTCGATCTCGGCGATGACGTGACGAAACACATCGAGGCATGCGATGCCGTCATCGATTTCAGCAATCCCGACGCGGTCGAGTCGCTTTGCCGCGCGTGTCGAGATGCCGGGAAGCCGGCGGTGATCGGCACCACCGGTCACTCCGACAAAGCGCGCGCCTCGATCGAAGAGTTGGCGAAGTCGGTCCCGGTCGTTCTTTCGCCTAACTTCAGCGTGGGAGTGAACACACTGTTTTGGTTGACGCGGAAAGCGGCGCAGATGCTGGGAGACGATTTCGATCTGGAAATCACCGAGATGCATCATCGTTTGAAGAAGGACGCGCCGAGCGGCACGGCGAAGAAGTTGGCCGAGATCCTGTGCGAAGTGCGGAAGCTCGATTACGCGAAGGACGTCCGGCACGGCCGCGAAGGCCTGGTCGGCGAGCGGTCCGCGATAGAAATAGGCGTCCACTCAATTCGCGGCGGTGATGTGGTGGGCGATCACACGGTAACGTTCGCCGGGGCGGGGGAGCGACTCGAACTCACGCACAAGGCCTCGAGCCGGGAAACGTTCGCGCTCGGTGCGCTGCGCGCCGCCCGCTGGGTGGTCGGCAAATCGCCCGGTCTTTACAGCATGGAAAATGTGCTGGGGTTGTAGCGGCGGCCGTGCCGGCCGCATCTTCAGGTCTTGCAGGCGATACGCCTGCCACTACAGGTAAAACGATGAGAGCAGGCGTCGCCCTCGGCTCCAATCTCGGTGAGCGCGTCGCGAACCTGCGTAACGCGCGCAAGGACATTGCCGCTCTGAGCGGCGTATTGCCTCCGGTCCGATCCTCGGCCATTTACGAAACAGATCCGGTCGGCTGCGAGAAAGGCGCGGGGAAATTCCTCAATGCTGTCATCGAATTCGGATACTCCGGCGAACCCGACGCGTTGTTGCGTGCTCTGGCTGCCATTGAAAAAATGCTCGGCCGGCCCGCCGCACATGCGCGCAATATCTCCCGCACCGTCGATCTCGATCTCCTCTATTTCGGCGAGCTGGTGATCCAGACCCGCGAGTTGCAGCTGCCTCATCCGCGCATCGTCGAACGCGAGTTCGTCCTGCGGCCGCTGGCCGATATCCGGCCCGATCTCATCCTGCCGGAACAGGAAGAATCCATCGGCACGCTGTTGCTTCAACTGACTGCGACAGGCGGAGTGGTGCGCCTCGATTTGGAGTGGTAGGGTCGAAACTCATGCAGGATTTCCGCGAGAAAAAGCGGCGGGGAGAACGCGTCACCGCGCTGACCGCCTACGATTACCCGACCGCGCGTCTCCTCGATGAAAGCGGGATCGACGTGATCCTCGTCGGCGACTCGTTAGGCATGGTGGTTCTCGGGTACGAGGACACCACCCAGGTCACGCTGGCGGAAATGGTCCATCACACCCGGGCCGTGGCGCGCGGAGTGAAGCGCGCCCTTTTGGTCGGCGACTT
>JBEEHI010000158.1:0-20202 GCA_041167305.1 Verrucomicrobiota bacterium | reverse complement strand
GGAGAACGTTTATGTTTTCAATCCGCCAATTCTTCGGCCACGACGAAAAGTTCTACGACCTGCTCGAAGCCAGCGCGCAACAGGCGGACAGCAGCGTTCACCATCTCGTCGCGCTCCTCGGCAAACTGGAGCATCACGATTCGCCGCAAAGTCTCGACGAATTCGTTAACAACCGGCGTGAGGACAAACGAATTACCCAGGAGCTGACGGAACAGCTCTGCAAGACGTTCATCACCCCGCTGGAACGCGAAGACATCCAGGCGCTGGCCGCGGCGCTCTACAAAATTCCCAAGACCGTCGAGAAGATCGGCGAGCGGATCCTGATTTTCCCGGCCGATCTGCACGGCCGCAGTTTCAAGAAGCATCTGGAGTTACTCGACCAGGCCGCTGAAGCCGTCCTCGCCATGGTGAAGGAACTGCGCAAAGGCACCGACATCGCCCGCGCCCGCGAGATGAACGCGCGCCTGCAAACCATCGAGGGCGACGCGGACAAGCTCGAACTCGAGCTGCTTCACGATCTCTATCACGGGAACTACGACACGAAGCAGATCATTTTCCTGCGCGATCTTTACGACCTTTTGGAGAAAGTCATCGATCGCTGCCGCGACGCCGGAAACATCATCCTGCAAGTGGTCCTCAAGCATTCCTAATCCGTAACCAAACGCCCGCCGCATGATCCTGTTCATCATCGTGGTGCTCGCGGCCATCGCGTTCGAATACATCAACGGCTTTCACGACGCCGCGAACGCCATCGCCACCGTTGTCTCGACGAAAGTCCTCACGCCACGCCAGGCGATCGCGATGGCGGCGTTCTTCAATCTCACCGGCGCGCTCATGGGCACCGCGGTCGCCTCGACCATCGGCAAAGGAATCGTCGACACCAAAGTCGTGGACATGAAAACGGTGCTCTGCGCTTTGCTCGGCGCGATCATCTGGAACTTGCTGACCTGGTGGCTTGGGCTGCCTTCCAGTTCGAGTCACGCGCTCATCGGCGGTCTCTGCGGCGCCGCGTTGGCGACCGCGCACGGCGACTGGTCGATCCTCAAATGGAACACGGGCCTGATGCCGAAGGTCGTGGTGCCGATGTTTACCTCGCCCGTGATCGGTTTTTTGCTCGGTGGCCTGTTAATGGCGTTGCTGTTCCTGACGTTGCGCTCGTTCACGCCCCATCTCGTCAACTCGGTCTTCGGCAGATTGCAGTTGGTCAGCGCCGCCTGGATGGCACACAGCCATGGCACTAACGACGCCCAAAAAACCATGGGCATTATCGCGCTGGCTCTCTTCACCGGAACCAAGAGTGGCGTTTTCAAGGATCTCCCGCCGATGCTCCAATTTTTGAACACACCCGATTTTGTCGTCGCCAAGTGGGTCATCTTTTTGTGCGCGGCGACGATGGCGGCCGGCACCGCGGCTGGCGGCTGGCGCATCATCCGCACCCTTGGGCACAAGATGGTGAAATTGCAGCCGGTGCATGGCTTCGCCGCCGAGACGACCGCGGCCGTCATCATTCAGGTGGCGAGTAACTGGGGCATTCCGCTTTCGACCACCCACGTCATTTCCACTTCCATCATGGGCGTGGGCGCCGTAAAACGTTTCAGCGGCGTGAAATGGAGCGTCGTCGAGCGCATCGTCTGGGCCTGGCTCTTTACCCTGCCCGCCACCGCGCTGATCGGATACGTGCTCGAACGGTTGATGCGCTAGGGCGGCATGCACGGTGAACCCCAGCGTGACCTCCAGCGCACCCTCATCGCGTATCGGCTAAGTTTAAGCCTCTTCATCCTTGGTCTGATTCTCAGCGGACTCACGGCCTTTCCGCTGCTGCGCGAGCTATCACTTCTTTGCCGCTTGCTCGGCATCAGCGATCCAGCCGCTTACGAAAATCTTACCGGGCTTCACCGTTGGCTCGCCTTCGTTTTCTTCGGACTCGAAAAAACCTACGCCGCGTTTCCGTTTGTTGGTTATGGCACGGATTGGCTGGCCTTCGGTCATTTCGTCATCGCGTTGTTCTTCGTCGGACCGTTTCGCGACCCTGTTCGCAACGCCTGGGTGCTTCGATGTGGACTCGCCGCGTGCGTCGCCGTGATTCCGCTCGCGCTCATTTGCGGTCACGTCCGGCAGATTCCGCTCGCGTGGCGACTGCTCGATTGTTCGTTCGGAATTCTCGGTACAATCCCGCTTTTCTACTGCCTGCGTCTAACCAAGAAACTTGCAGCGCAGGCGTGAGGAGGAAACCATCAGGCCGCGTGCGCATCGCCACATACGCCGTCTTATATTTTGCCCTGATTACGCTCGCGCCTCTTCCTGATCGGCTCATTTTGTTTCCGACAACGGATCGCCTCGATGCCGGCGCCGCGTCTCGGAAGACCATTCCGTTCCGAGGCGGCGAACTGGAAGTTTGGATAGCGCGTTCCGCGCTGGCTCATCAACGCGGCCAGCCCGAAATCTATGTGCTCCGATTCTACGGAAACGCCGATCGCGCGGATCGCTGGGTCGCCGCCGAAGCGGGAATGTGGAACAACCGCGCGGTCGAAGTCTGGGGAATGAACTATCCCGGCTTCGGGAGCAGCACGGGCCCGGCGCGGCTCGCGCGATTGGGACCAGCAGCGCTCACCGCCTTCGACGAGCTTCAAAAGGGCGCCGGCGACCGGCCCATCATTGTTTTCGGCGCCAGCCTGGGAACAACGACGGCGTTGCATATCGCCGCGCACCGGAAGATCGCGGGCCTGATCCTGCACAATCCTCCGGCCCTGCGGCAGATCATCCTGCGGCAATTTGGCTGGTGGAATTTGTGGCTCTTCGCCGGCCCGATGGCGCAAAAAATCCCGGCCGATTTGGACAGCGTTGCCAACGCGCGCGCTGTTCACGTGCCTGCGATTTTCCTGCTCGCTGAGAAAGACGAAGTCGTGGCGCCGAAGTTCCAGCGTCTCGTCGTCGACGCCTACGCTGGAGAAAAGCGCATCATCCCGTTACCCGGCGCCGGCCACAATTCTCCCGTGGAGGGCGCCGCCCTCGCCAATTTTCACCAGGCCCTCGACTGGCTCGCGCCTCGCTGATTCTTCGACGCTCCACTCTCCCTTGTCTTCCGAAACTCCGTTTCGCCGCTCCCGCTACTTTGCCAGCTCCGCGATCACCTTCTCCATCCCGCTCACCACCAGCGCAAACCGATCGTAATCCAGCTTGTCCGGGGTATCCGTGCTGGAATGATAATGCGGGTAACGAAACGGCGCCGTGTCGGTAACCATGATGGCCGGATAACCGCATTCCCAGAACGACCATTGGTCCGACCAGCCAATACCGGGAATGGCAGCTGGCAGCGCAGCTCCTTCGCAGGGAAGTTTTCGCTCTTTCTTGAAAGCTGAAACCGCCCCGCGCAATAGCGCACGCGAGCGCAAGTTTCCCACGAACCCAATAAAGTTTCCTTTACTCGGATAAAAGAAACCCAGTCCAGGGGACGGATATTTTTGCGATCCCGGTCCATCCGAGAAATAGCCGATCGTTTCCAGACTGATCATTGCCGAGATTTTATCGCCATGCGCTTTGCAGCGCCTTGCGTAAACCAAACTACCCATCTCCTCCGTTTGGAAATACGGCGGCTCTTCATTGACGAACGCGACGAAACGCAACGTCTGGCCGCACGATTTTCCCGCGAAACGCCGGGCGAGCGCGAGCAGCCCCGCCACTCCGCTCGCATTGTCGTCCGCCCCGGGCGAACCGGACACCGAATCGTAATGCGCGCCCACGACCAGGATCTCCGGACGCGCCCCGCGAATCTCGACTTCGAGGTTGTGACAGGCGCGGCCACGCAAATCATAACTGTCGCGCCGCGGCGTCAACCC
This sequence comes from Verrucomicrobiota bacterium, assembly GCA_041167305.1. Classification (GTDB taxonomy): domain Bacteria; phylum Verrucomicrobiota; class Verrucomicrobiia; order Chthoniobacterales; family UBA10450; genus AV80. The sequence goes on along the minus strand of JBEEHI010000158.1, from coordinate 16,366 downwards.
GGCGCGGGCGAGCGACGCCTCAATCAAATCAGTCGCCGCCACGAGCTGCGGATAGCGGTTCAGATTGCGCTCACCAATGTCACCCGCGAGCGCCTGCACATCGGAGAAAAGCTCCGCCCGCAGAGCGACCTCAGCGTTATTGAGACCAGCAGCAGTAGAAATGTTGCGTCCCGGCATCCTGATTCCAAAAGCCCAAACGAAGACAATGATGACAAGCAGAGCGAGCGCAATTCGGCAGATGCTGCCAATCACGCGCCTGGAAATCGACGACGCGATCATTTTTCAATGGTTTTGCATGCGCTCGTTCGATAAGGCTCTCATTTCGTCAGGAAATCTGCGATGTTGGATAATCCCAACAGCCCGGCGATCCAAACTGAGATCGATCGCCAGATTCGTGGCATCCCCCCAAACAATCACGTGATGAGAAGGGTCGTGAAACGATTGGCCGCGCTCGCCGTGGCTTTGGTCGTCCTTGCAACCGCCTCTGTCATTTGTGTCGGGTGGTTACTAGCGCATCCGGTGCAGATACGCGTTGGAAATCCTCCAGCGGACCTCAATGCTCAAACGGTCAGTTTCAAAAGCGACTCCGGCGCCAATGTAACCGGGTGGTGGTGTCCAATCTCAAATGATCGCGGCGCTGTCTTGCTATTGCCAGGGATTCGCGCCAACCGATTGAGTATGGTTGAGCGCGCGCGTTTTCTTCGCCGCGCTGGTTATTCGATCTTGCTGATCGACTTTCAAGCGACGGGTGAAACCAAAGGCGATCGCATCACTTTCGGCTCGAAGGAGAGTCGCGATGTGCTCGCCGCGATCAAATTCATTCGGGAAATGCAACCGTCCGCTCGAATCGCGATCATCGGAACATCGCTTGGTGGTGCGGCGACATTGCTCGCAGTTCCACCGCTAAAAATTGACGCGCTCATTCTGGAAGCGGTCTATCCGACGATAGAGATCGCTGCCACAAATCGCCTTCAAAATTACCTCGGTCCCAGTGGCCGATCCGCCGCACCGCTCTTATTGATGCAGCTTCACGTGCGGCTGGGTGTGTCGATATCAGATTTGCGACCAGTCGATCATATTGAAAATGTTAGCTGCCCCATTTTCCTGATGAGCGGCGAAAAAGATCGGAACACGAGACAGGAAGATACTCGGATGTTGTTCTCGCGTGCCCAGTCCCCGAAACAACTGTGGTTCGTTCCGAACGCAGCCCATGTCGATCTTCACAAGGCGGCGACGGCAGAATATGAATCGCGCGTCTTGGGATTCCTCGGCCAAATGTGATGCGACTTGCTCATCCGATCTTCTTTCGGAACCTAAGAGCGCAGACGCAGAAGAGGAAGACGGCCATTCCCGACATGATGGCGAGCGAGTGCCAGTACTCGAAGAAGTTTGCGCCGCGGAGGATGATGGCGCGGATAAGGGAGATGAAATAGGTCGTCGGCAAGACGGAGCCGAGGGCGTAGAAGATCCACGGCATGGTTTCGCGCGGGAAGATGAAGCCGGAGAAGAAGACACTCGGCAGGACGAACATCATCGACATCTGCAATGCCTGCATTTGGTTCTCGGCCTTGGTCCCGACGAAGAGACCGATGCTCAACAGGGCGAAACAGTAAACGAAGGTCGCGAACAACAACGCGAATGGGTTTCCGGCGATCGGCACGGCGAAAAGGAAACGCATGATGGAAAAGAGGAGGATTGCCATGAGCATGCCGATGCAGAGATACGGCACGAGTTTGCCGAGCATGAGTCCCCAGCGGCTTAGCGGACTAACGAGCAGTTGCTCGAGCGTCCCGCGCTCGCGCTCACGCACGACCGCCATGGCGGTGGCGAACGTCGTCCCGATTTGCAGGACAATGCCGATCACGCCAGGCACAAAAAAGTTCGGGCTGCGCATCGTCGGGTTGTAAAGCATCTGGGGCCGGATCTCGACGGGGACGGTCCGGCGGCCGGTCTCGCCCATCATCATTTCGACGGACTGGGTGAGGGCTACGCCGAGGGCGGTGTTGAGGGCCTGCAACGCCGTGGTGGAGTTCGAGCCGTCGATCAAAATCTGGACGGCGGCCGGATGACCGGAGCGCAGGTCGCGGGTGAAATGCGGCGGGATTTGCATGCCGACAGATGCGCGCCCTTTCCGAATCTCGCTCGCCATCTCTTCGATGGTCTGGACTTCGCCAACGATCTTAAAGGTCTCGGTGTTGACGAAGCGGTCGAGGAAACGCCGGCTCTCGACGGTACGATCCTCGTTCAGGATCGCCATCGGCATGTGCTTGACGTCGTTATCGAGCGCGTAACCGAACGCGATCATCTCGATGAGCGGCGGGAAGAGCATGAAGAACAACGTCATCGGGTCGCGCAGGACCGTGATGAATTCCTTGAACAGGATCGCGTTCAGGCCGCGGAAGGGCGCGCGCTTCATATCGCGCTCCGCGCGAAAGCTCCAAATCCCAAGCTCCAAATGGGAAGCTTTCACCTTCACGCCGCTTTCTCCGGTTGATTTTCGCCCGCGTGTTTCGCGGTGAGCGTAACGAACACATCCTCCAGCGACGGGCCGATTTCGTGAATCTCGGGACTCGCAATTCCGACGCCGCGCAGTTTTGCGTCGATCTCCGCGCGCTGGACGCTTTCATCGACGAGCAGATGCATCGATTGGCCGAAGACTGTCGCGTTCAAAACGCCTTTCACTTCTCTCATTGCGCGCAACGCAACCGTGACGTGATCGCAGGTTACATCCAGGCGGCGCGTCCCGGGCGGACTGACTTCCGGCATCTTCTTCAAATCGTCGGGCTCGCCGCACACGATCAGTTTCGCCATGTAGATGTATCCGACATGGGAACAGCGTTCCGCCTCGTCCATGTAATGCGTCGTGACGAAGAGCGTCATCCCCTGCCCGGCGAACTCGAAAAGCAAATCCCACAATTCGCGACGCGCGACTGGATCGATGCCGGCGGTGGGCTCGTCGAGAAACAGGACCGTCGGTTTGTGCATGAGCGCGCAAGCCATCGCGAGGCGTTGACGCCAGCCGCCGGAAAGGAGCGCGGCGCGCCGACCCAGATACGGTTCGAGATGGGTGATCGCAATCAGTTCGTCGCGGCGGCGTTTCAATTCGCGGTCATGAAGACTGTAAAGCTTGCCGGAAAAAATCAGGTTCTCGTTCACGGTCAGCTCGTCGTACAGCGAGAATTTCTGCGACATATATCCGATCATTTCTTTCGTCTCGTCGCTGTCCCGCGCCATGTCGCGACCGGCGATGCGCGCCGTTCCCTCGGTCGGCTCAAGGATGCCGCAGAGCATCCGGATAACGGTGGATTTGCCGGCACCATTCGGGCCGAGGAATCCAAAGATGGAGCCGCGCGCGACGGAAAAGCTGATGTGATCGACCGCGGTGAAGTTGCCGAAGCGCTTCGTTAGCCCCTCGCACTCGATCATGGCGTCGCTCATGGGTTTTGTAGGGCGTTTCTGTGAAACGCAGTCGCTCCCATGGCGTCTGACGCAGACGCCCTACAAGAAATGTTCATTTCACGTTCGGGAAAAAGATATCGGCGGACATGCCGGCGCGGAGAGCGTCCTCCTTGTTCTCGAGCCGAATCTTCACGCCGAAGACCTGCTTGATGCGGTCTTCCACGGTCTGAACGTTGCGCGGGGTGAATTCCGCTTTGCGATTGATCTGCTCGACCACGCCCGAAAAATCGCGGCCTGGATGCGAATCGACGCGCACCCGCACTGTATCGTTGAGCTTGATCAATCCGAGCCAGGGCTCGGGCACGTAAACGCGGACCCACAGCCGTTCCGGCAGGATCAAGGTCGCGACTTCGCGATTGGCTGGGAGCACATCGCCCACTTTCACGCTCAGTACTTCAAGGATCGAGTCGGTCGGCGCGACGATTTTCATTTCCTGGATTTGCGAATCCATGTCGGCGAGCTGGGCCAGCGCCTGCTCGACCCGGGCGCGCGCGGCCGCGATGTTTTTCTCCTGGGCCTTCGCCGCGCTCATCGCGCGTTCGGCTTCGCTCGGCGAGACGGTATTGCGCTTGAGCAAATCCTGCTGGCGCTGCGCATCGGCCTTCAAAAATTCCCACTGCGCACTTTGCGCTTCCACGTCGTGCTCGGCCGTGTTGATTTGCGCGGCGGCGAGAGAGCGCCGGGCTTTCAATTCGGACGCTTCCAGTTGAACGATCGGCGTGTTCGCCTTCAACGAGTCGCCTTCCCACGCGAAGATTTTTTCCACCCGCCCGGCGGACCGCGAAGCGACATGCACTTCGTCGACTTCGATCGTGCCGGAAACGGCGTTGCTTTGCCGATTACATCCGGCCAGGAGCGCCAGCATGCTCGCGGCCAATGCGCCCAGGACCTTCGGAAACGCAGTGACAAACGGGACGCGCATCGATTGGATCAAAGTTGCGCGACATTATGTGCTGGAAACGATAGGAAAGGAAATGGCTGGTTATTCGAAAACGCCGCTGGCCCAAAAACTTGGGATCAAGGCCGGGACCAAAGTGGTCTCGCTGGGAGCGCCGACCGGTTACCGAAAATGGCTCGCTCCGCTGCCGGACGGAGTTTCCTTCCATGAAAAGGCGATCGCCGGTTCTGCCTTCGTGCACCTCTTCGTCAGGGAACGCCGAACGCTGGAAAAGGAATTGAAGCGGCTGCGAAACCTTCTCGCGGATGCCGGAGTGCTGTGGATTTCGTGGCCGAAGAAGGCTTCCGGCGTCGCCACCGACATCACAGAGGACGTGATTCGCGAGGTCTGTCTCCCGCTCGGCTTCGTGGACATAAAAGTTTGCGCCGTGGATGAAACCTGGTCCGGCCTGAAGCTGATGATTCGGCGCGAAAATCGGAGCACGTGAGAGCATCACGCTGCTTTCATCCACAATGAAATCGTCGGCTCTCGACAACATTCGATGCTCCATCAACATTCACGGCATGAGCACACGTCTCTTCGATCACATCGATCTCCGGGTAAGAAATCGCGAAGCGGCCCAGCGTTTTTATGCGCAAGTTCTGCCGGCGATTGGCTTTCGTGTCGACAAGAGTGGCAAGCGCTGGGGTCTGTTCGAAGCAGAAGCCAGCGTGGCGGTCGACTTCTTCGGGTTCGAGGAGGAGACCGATCATCAGCCGAACGGAAATCGGATCGCTTTCTGGGCGCCGAGTCGAGAAGCCGTCGACAAGCTCGGCGACGTGCTTCGCAAAGCCGGCGCGAAGAACATTGAAGGCCCGGAACTTTGCGTTGAGTACACTCCGGGTTACTACGCGGTCTTCTTCGAAGATCCGGACGGCAACAAGCTCGAGGTTTGTCACCGCGAAAGCGCTACTATCGCGGAGTGACGCGGCGCGGCCGCGAAATCCCAAATCCCAAGGAAGTCCCAAGCCTCAAACATCCAAAGCAGAGCGAGTTGATCGGGTTTCGGCTTTTGGTTCTTTTTTTGGTTTGGAGTTTGCCTGGGATTTGGGTCTTGGGATTTGGGATTTCACCGGGCGTAGCTATTTCGCAGATACAACGCCAAAGGCGCGGAGAGCGCGCACGGTCTGCTCCATCGGCAGGCCGACGACGTTCGTGTAGGAACCCTCGATCCGATCGATAATTTCGGCACCGTGACCTTGCGCCGCGTAGGCGCCGGCTTTATCGAGCGGGTCGATTTTCGCCAGGTAAGCGCGGATCGCGCGGTCGTCGAGTTTCCGGAAATGGACGCGCGACATTTCGTGGAAACTGCGCGATTGTCCGCGGGCGGCGTGGCTGATCCGGACTGCCGTCCAAACTTCGTGGGCGCGGCCGCTGAGCCGCCGCAGAATTTGCGCGGCGTCCTCCAAGTCGCGCGGTTTACCCAGCACGTCGCCATCGATCGCCACCAGCGTGTCGGCCGCGAGCACGACGGCGTCCGGCGCCATTTCCGAAACGCGCGCCGCTTTGCGCGCCGCATTCCAGATTGTTAACTCGCGAATCGTTAGCCAGCCGTGCGCCACTTCTTCGACGGGCGGGGAAAGCACTTCGAATTCATACCCAGCTTCGCCCAGCAATTGCCGCCGCCGCGGCGAGCCCGATGCCAGAATGAAGCGCGGCCCCACGCGAGCGACCGGTCAGGGTTTCGTTGAAGGCGCGGGGCCAGGTTTGTCCCCCGATATTTGCACATTCGGGATCTTCATTTCCTGGAAATCCGCCGGCACGAGGAACTCCGCATCGCTTATCGGATCGCGCTTGATCGCGGTGACCGTGCTGGTGACTTCTCCGCCCTCCGTCCTGACCTGGGTGCGGAGAGGAAAGCCGGGCAAATCGCGGTAGTCCATCATCCCCTTGGCGAGATCGTTTAACGCCGCCGGGATCACGGCCTGGAGCTGCTTCATGATGGCCGCGGAATCGGGGAAGCTGGGCGCGATCCAATAACTGGCCTTGAACAATTTGGTTTCGCCGACGTATTCCTCCGCCTCATAGCCGTTGATTGTCATCTTCTTCCCGGTCGCGACGAGTTTCGGTCTCTCGGCCGTGGTCCCGCCATATTTCGCCGAGAGCTCCGCGATCGCCCGGGCTTTGTCGCCGGAGATGCGCAGGAATTTCTTCTGCGTGTTCATCAGCGTGAGGGTGTCGCCGGTCTTGCCATCCACGATCATCGTCATCTGTGGCGACGCTTCCACTCGGGCCCTGTCGCCCTTGAGCTTCAGGATGATTTCGTTCCCCGCCGCTTTTCCTCCCTCCACTTTTTGGACGATGGTAAAATCGGCGCGGGCCGAAACGCAGAGGCCGGCGGAAAGGGCGAGCGAAAGAAGGGCAGCTTTCATGCAGATAACTTAGGTGCCGGAGAGAGGAGAACGCAAACGGTCAAGCCGCCCAGAAAGGACTTGGCAGCCACGGTGAGGCGCGCCAGCTTTATCGGCCGCGCGGGTGTAGCTCAATGGTAGAGCTGTAGCCTTCCAAGCTACTGACGAGGGTTCGATTCCCTTCACCCGCTGACTATCGATCCGTTCGTTGCCGCTTACGATGGAATCGAGCACGAACACCGCGCGCGGCCACCAGCAGAAAGAGCGCGCCGCCACACAGCCAGGTGGACGCTTCCGGAACGGGAGCCGCTGAGATCGTTTCCGCATCAGGTGCGACAAACCCGGAGGGCAAAGTCTGGGCGCTGATCCCAAACGAGGCGCCGGTGAACGCGAGAAAACTGTTTGCGCCGGCGAAATTTGAGAATCCGTTGAAAGCTCGCAGCTCGCGATTCGCGCCGGCGAATAACGCCCGCCGGGAGACGGGCGCCGCGCTCAGTTCTTCGATTGCTTCGGCCCGGTGAACGTCGGTCTGGGTCGCGGTCAACGCTCGGGTGATGGAGGCCGCGCGTTGCGCCGGATCTTCCCGGCGAGGATCGAAAGGCACCGCCCGCGCCGAATAGACCGGCACGTCATTCGATGCGGCGACGGCCGGCTTCCCCTCCGCGTGGCTGAAGCTGGTGTAGGCCAGGAAAACCGAGCCACCCACTCCGAAGAGGGCGAAGCCGAGGATCGCAGCCAAAGGAAGCCGCGGAACGGCGAGGCGAGCAGCGCGGTAATGTTCGGGAGCGACGGCCATATCGTGTTTTCCCAATCCAGCGGCGTTCCAGGGCTGCTGCTTTGGACACTCTGAAAAAGCACGATTTGTTCCGTCCAAGGAGCGGCGGTTTACAAACCGCCGTTTATTTTAGATCGGCGGTTTAAACCGCCGCTCCTTGGTGGCTAATGGTAGGGCGCGATGACGTCGCGATGGCGCCAGGCGTAACGCAAACCGGAATACACCGTGAGCGCGACGGTGATCCAAACAAGCACGGGCCCCACCTCGTACCAGGCGCGATACCACCAGCCGCTTTCGGCATTGCCGTAATGAAGTTCGCGCGCCGACAGCAGCCCGAGAAAAAAAATCACAGTGATGATTTGCCACGAGGTCTTGTGCTTGCCTAACCGTTCCGCCGGCAAGACCTGGCCACGCGCACTTGCCATCAAACGCAGGCCGGTAATCAGGAACTCCCGGCCCACCACCGTCGTCGCCGCCCAGGCCGGGATCGCTCCCATTGGCACCAGCGAAATGAACGCCGCCGCCATCATGATCTTGTCCACGAGCGGGTCCATGAGCTTGCCGAAATTCGTGACTTCCCCGTAACGGCGCGCGATCTCGCCATCGACGAAATCGGTCAGGCCGGCGATGAGGAACAGGATGAAAGCGGTGGTGCGCGCGTAGCCCCAGCTCAAGTTGAGCATCGCCACGAACAACACCGTCAGGACGAGCCGGCTGATGGTAAGACGGTTCGCCCAGTTCATACGGGTGTGTCCGAAGTTTGCCTGGTCGGTTGCGGCGAAACGGCGCTTCCGTCTTTGAACACCGGATGTTTCCAAATCGGCACCACGCGTTTCAGCTCATCCATGATCCATTGGCTGGCCGCGAATGCCGCGCCGCGATGACCACTCGCCACCCGCACCATCACCGATGGTTCCGCCGCCGGCACATAACCAATCCGATGCCGAACGAAAATTTCCCGCACGTCGAATTTCTTCGCGGCGTTCTCCGCCACCAACTGCATTTGATGTTCCGCCATGGCAAGGTGCGCTTCGTATCGAATGCCCGTGATCTCGCGACCCTCTTCCGTCGCTCGAACCGCGCCCCAAAAAACCACCACCGCCCCGGCCTGCGGATCGACCTTTGTCTCGGGCAGGACAAGGGCCGATTCAGTCAGTGAAACTTCGCAAACGGAAATTGCCATGCGCTATTTGGACCGGATAGAGTCAAAGCCAGCGCCGACCCCCGGCGTGATCAAGGAGATACTAAAATGAGCACGAATCAATGTGATATCGGACTGATCGGCCTCGCGGTCATGGGCGAGAACCTCGTCCTGAACATGGAGTCGAAGGGGTTCACGGTCGCGGTGTTCAATCGGACATGGGAAGTGACGGAGAAATTCGCCGCCGGAAAAGCCAAGGGGAAAAACATCCAGCCGGCGAAGACGATGGAGGAATTTGTCGCCGCGCTGAAGCGTCCCCGGAAAGCGATGATCATGGTGAAAGCCGGCGGACCGGTGGACGCGGTCATCGGCCAGCTCGCGCCGCTTTTGGAAAAAGGTGACGTGATCATCGACGGCGGTAACTCCCTCTTCACCGACACCCAGCGGCGCTGCAAGGATTTGGAAGGCCGCGGTCTGCACTTCGTCGGCTGCGGTGTTTCGGGTGGCGAAGAAGGCGCGCTCAAAGGCCCATCGCTCATGCCGGGCGGACCGCGCGAATCCTGGGAAATCATCGCGCCGATCTTCCGCAAGATCGCGGCGCAAGTGGACGGCGAACCATGTTGCCGTTACATGGGACCCGACGGTGCCGGCCACTACGTGAAGATGGTCCACAACGGCATCGAGTACGGCGACATGCAGTTGATCTGCGAAGCCTACGCGATCCTAAAAGATGTCGCGGGACTCGGCGCTAAAGAGTTAACCGATACTTTCACCGAATGGAACAAGGGCGATCTGGACAGTTACCTCATCCAGATCACGTCGCAGATTTTTCAGAAGATCGATCCGGACACGGGCAAGCCCCTCGTCGATGTGATCCTCGACAAGGCCGGACAAAAGGGAACCGGGCTTTGGACGTTGCAGTCGGCACTCAGCCAATCGGTCGTGATCTCGACAATCAACGCGGCCGTGGAAGCACGTGTGATTTCATCGCGGAAAGATGAGCGCGTCGCGGCCTCGAAGATATTGCCGCAACCGAAGGTGCCGACGTTTACCGGCGACCGGAACGCCTTGATCACGGCGGTGCGGGACGCGCTTTACGCATCGAAGATTGTTTCCTACGCACAGGGAATGGAATTGCTGGGTGCGGCCAGCGCCGGTTCGCACTGGGACCTGAACTTCGGCGACATCGCCACGATCTGGCGCGGCGGTTGCATCATCCGCGCGAAATTCCTGAACCGGATCAAGGAAGCCTACGAGCGCGATCCGAAGCTGCACAATTTGCTCCTCGACCAATACTTCACTGAGATCATCGGCCGCACCCAGGATAACTGGCGCGTGGCGGTCGCCACCGCCGTCACGCATGGCGTCGCCGTCCCGGCATTCAGCGCATCGCTGGGATACTTCGACAGCTATCGCTCGGCGCGGTTGCCGTCGAATCTCCTCCAGGCCCAGCGCGATTTCTTCGGCGCGCACACCTACGAACGCGTCGACAAGCCCGGTGTGTTTCACACCGAGTGGATGGAATCCGACAACAAACCGGCCGAACAAAAGGCGGAGCCGAAAGAACCTGCGCGGCGCCACGCGGCGGAGTAAGGTTAGCAGTGCCGATCTACGTTTACGAAACGACGGACACTTCGAAGCCGATCCGGCGTTTCGAGCTGAAGCAAAGCATGAACGATGAGCCGCTCCGGGTTGATCCGGAAACCGGCGAAGCCGTGCGGCGCTTGATCTCCGGCGGCTACGGCGTCCACGTCCCCGGGAGTTCGACCGGTCCCTCGGTCGGTTCCGTCGGCTCGCATGACCACGGACCGGGCTGCGGTTGTTAGTGAAAATCGTGCGACTCGCTGCCGACGAGTTGCTCGTGCGCCAGCGGACGAATTGTTTGCGCTTTGATTAAAACGACGTTGTCGGTGTTTTGCACCACGCCTTCGATGAGGAGAAACGGTTCTTCCGTGATCAGGAGCCGCATGCGCTCGAATAAATCCGGCGTGACGATGGCGTTCGAAACCCCGGTCTCGTCTTCGAGACTGATGAAAACGAAACCTTTCGCTGTGCCCGGCCGCTGACGGCAGATGACGTTTCCCGCGATCTGCACCGTGGCGCCGTGGCGGGCCAAACGAAGGTCGCTGGCGCGCCAGATATCCGGCAGTTGGCTCCGCAGTAATTTCATCGGGTGCGGACCGGTCGTCAGGTTCATGGCGGTGTAATCCGCCTTCACACGCTCCGGCATGGTCATCGATAGAAGCGGCGAGTTGTAGCCGGGATCGGTGATCCCGGCCTGCTTGCAGCCATGCTGCTTCCCGACAGCGAACAACGGCTCGGGCGGTTGCTCTTCCACTCTCCACATCGCGGCTCGGCGATGGTCGGCGAAACAATTCAGCGCGCCCAATTCCGCCAGGGTCCGCAGTTCCTCTTTCGTTAACTCGACGCGGCGCTTGAAATCATCGAGCGATTCAAACGCTACGCGTTCGCGTTCCGCCACGAGCGCTTCGCCATGTTCCTTCCGCAAACCGTTCACCACGCAAAATCCCAACCGCACCGTGTCGTCGGAAATCACCGTGCAAACCCAGCTCGATTCCCTCGCGCAAACCGGCAGCATCCGCACCCTGTGGCGTTGCGCGTCTTTCACGATCGTCGCCGGCGAATAAAAACCCATCGGCTGATTGTTCAGCAGGCTCGCGTAGAACTCCGGAGCGCGATGCACTTTCAAATACGCGCTGCCATACGCGAGGATCGCGAAGCTGATGGCGTGCGACTCCGGAAATCCGTAGAGCGCAAACGACGTGATCGATTGCAGGATCTTCTCGATCACGTCCAGCGTTACGCCGTTCCGCTCCATCGCGGCCCGTAACTTTACGCTCACCTTGTTCATCCGTTCCTCGGAACGATGAAAGCTCAGGGCGCGGCGCAGCTCCTCCGCTTCGCTGCCGGAAAAATCGGCCATGATCATGGAGATCTTTAGCATCTGTTCCTGGAATAGCGGAACCCCAAGAGTGCGCGCGAGCACCGGCTCTAGTCGTTCATCGAAGTAAGTGATCTTCTCGCGCCCGGCGCGGCGATTCAGATACGGATGCACCATGTCGCCCTGGATCGGGCCCGGGCGAATGATCGCGACTTCGATCACGACGTCGTAAAAACATTTCGGCTTCATCCGCGGCAAGGTCGCCATCTGGGCGCGGCTCTCGATTTGGAACACGCCGATCGTGTCCGCTTCCTGCATCATCTGGTATGTCGGCGCGTCGTCGGTCGGGATATGGGCGAGATCGATCGGGCGCCCGCGTTCCCGGCACAGCTCGAACGCGTCCTGCATGACCGACATCATCCCGAGGCCTAACAAGTCCACTTTCACGATCCCCAGATCTTCGCAGTCGTCTTTGTCCCATTGCGCGACGACGCGGCCGGGCATGGAGGCATTTTCCAGCGGTACAAACGAGCTGAGTTTTCCCTGGCAAATGATCATCCCGCCCGAGTGCTGGCCAAGATGGCGCGGCAAACCGTAGATCGATTGATAGAGCGAGATGAACGCCGGCATGCGCGGGTGCGCTTTCGGCAGGCCGGCCTGCTCGATTTGCGCCGCGAGATCGAGCGTGTGTGGGAAATCACCGTTCGCGAAAAGATGCGAGAAGCGGTCGAGAACGTTCGGGGAAAAGTTCAACGCCTTGCCGATCTCGCGGACGGCGCTGCGGCCGCGATACGTGATAACGTTCGCAGTCATGGCCGCGCCGTGTTTGCCGTAACGCCGGTAAACTTCCTGGATGACGCTCTCGCGCCGGTCGCCACTCGGCAGATCGAGATCGATGTCGGGCCAGCCTTTTCGGCTTTCACTGAGAAACCGTTCGAAGACGAGATTGTTGCTGACTGGATCGACCGGCGTGATGCCGAGGCAATAACAGACGGCGCTGTTCGCCGCGCTACCGCGGCCCTGGACCATAACGTTATGCTCCCGACAGAAATTGATGATGTCCCAGACGATCAAGAAATAGCCGGAGAATCCGAGCCGCTGGATGAGACTGAGCTCTTCTTCCAGCTTTCGTTTCACTGCGGTGCTGATGGAGGTGTAACGCTGTTGCGCGCCGAAGAGGGTGATGGTGCGCAGGAACGAATTCATGTTGTGCCCATCGGGAACGGGGAATGAGGGAAATTCGTAGCCGATGTTTTCGAGGGAAAATTCGAGGCGATCGGCGAGCCGGGCGGTGTTTTCGATGGCGTCGAGGCGATCGCGAAAGTTTTCTCGCATTTGCGCATCGCTCTTCAAATAACGCTCGGCATTTTGGGTGAGGAGTTTGCCGGCGGCATCGAGATGGGTATGCTCGCGGATGCAGGTGAACACGTCGAGAACCTGTCGGCCGCAGGGACGCGCGTACTGGACCCCGTTGGTGGCGATAACCGGCAGGCGATGCGCTTCCGCCAAGTCGCAGAGCTGTTGATTGACGCGATCTTCGCCGCGGAGGAAATGCCGCTGGATTTCCACGTAGACGTTTTCCCGGCCGAAGAAGTCGATCAAAGATTGCGCGCGGTCGATGGAACTCTGGGGAGGGCACGCGTCTCGTCCCGCAGATGCGGGAGCGTCTCGCCGTCGCGAACTTTTGGAAGCCTGTTTCGGCGAGACGCCAAAACCAACGCGCGAGATGCGCGTGCTCCCCGGAGTAGATAATCGCCGTCCATCGCCGGTCAAACTCGACGGCTTTAAGCCGTCGAGTTTCTGCGGCCCAAATAGGACGACTAGCCCCTGTGCGAACATTGCGAGCTCGCTCCACCTGGCGGCGCATTCACCTTTCGCACTTCGAAGATGCGCCTGCGTGAGCAGTTCACACAAATTTTTGTAACCGCCCGCATCCTTCACCAACACTGACAAGACGCTCCCATCTTCCATCGTCAATTCCGCGCCGACGAGAGGCCGCACACCGTGTTCGCGCGCGGCGACGGAAAATCGCTGCGCGCCGTAGACGCCGTTGCGATCGAGCAACGCCATCGCCGGCATGTTCAGCTCGGCTGCGGTCTCAGCCAGTTGCTCGGGAAAAGATCCGCCGCGAAGGAAACTGAAGGCGCTGCAGGCGTGGAGTTCGACGTAAGACACACGCGCGGCCCTTAATCATAAATTCCGTCGAGCGCCCATTGGCCGCCGCTCGAATGACATTGGCAGACGCCGCCGTTTTCCAGCTCCACGTCCCATTCGGCGCGGTCCCACGCCTGTTCGTCCCACCAATTTCCCGATGCCTTGTAGGGTCCCTTCCCCGCACGCACCGCGCCCTGGATTTTCGCACTGCGGAAATGGGCGGGCCGGTTTTTGGCGACCAACACCGACGCCGGCAGCGGCGAGCGAAACCGGCGCAAAGCGGCACCCGGGAGGACGAGCGATTCCTTTCCCGGCCCGGGGGCGGGCCGGCTCCAAACATTTGCGGGCAATTGCCACGAGAACGGCTCCATCCGGAACGCATCGGGCCGGTGCGTTTCTTCCAGCACGGGCGTGCCGACCCGCTCGGAGCCGAGCAGACCAAGCAGACGCGCCAGGGTTTCGGTCAGGCGCGCTGGATCGCGCAACGCCGTTTCAAAGAGATGGAATTGCTCGAAGGAGGGCTTGGTCGTCTCGGCCTTCAGCGCGACCGCGATGATGGGCGACCTGGAAGTAAAATTCTCCAGGTGCGTGTGCAGCATCCGGAAAAGGATTTCCACGATGTTTGTCGGCTCCGGGATTTTGAATCGGTGCGAGTAACTGTTCTTGTCGCTGAAGGTAATTTCGAGCTGGAGTTCGCTCGCCACGAGATGAAGCGCGCCGAGCCGCACCGAAAATTGCTGGAGAAACCGGCGGAGCATGAAGAGCAGCGGCTCGCTGGTTTCGATTTCATTTTCGAATTCGAACGCTTCCTCGAACGATTCCCGGACCGGGACGAGCTTGAGCAGCCGCGTCGTCTTTCCCGTCGCCCGTTCCCAAAGCTGTATCCCGATCGGACCGAGCCGGGCGGCGACCGCTTCTTTTTCCAGCGCCGCAAACTGGCCTAACGACTCAATCCCCCAGCGATGGAGAATGTCGAGCACCCGGCCGATCTCGGCCTGGCGCTCTTTGGCCGCCTTCGCTTTTGATTTGGAAATTTCGCTCATACCGTTCGGCGCGAGGGCGCGCCGGCTCCAAAAATTCATTCATCGGCCTTGAGAAAGGAGCCGCGCCCGCGCCTCCGCCGATAACGACGAATGGTTCAGCCACGCCGCCGCGCTGGTGGGATCAGTGTGCAGCCACACACTGACGATCGAGGTCAATTGCGCTTCCCGAATGTTTGGGTTCTCGATCGACTCAGCCCAGGCCGCGGCGGTTTGCGGTTCGGAAGCAACGATCCGGCGCGCGTAAGCTGACACCGCCGCATCGCGGGATGTTCCCGGCGGCAAAGTCCCGAGCCAGCTCCCCGCCGCGGAAGGATCGCTTTCCGCCCAGCGATTGACCAGGCTTTCGAAAGCTTGCTGGCGGATTTTTCCTTCCGCCATCGACATGGCCCATTTGCTCGCGGCTTGCGGATCGGTGCCCGCCCATTGCCAGATAATGCCGGTAGTCGCATTCAGCTGCGCTTCCGGCGTGGACAAACGCGAGAGTAATTTCGTGGCCTCGGCCGGATCGGATTCCGCGACGGTCGCGATCACGCTCGGGAAAACGAGATCGCGCACGGCAGCGTCCGGGAGATTTGCGGCCCAGGCGAGGGCGGCCTGCGGATCGTTGCGGGCCCATTGCCGGGAAACATTTTCCAGCAGCACCTTGCGCCCATCGAGCTCGCTTGCCTGCAAGGCAAAATTCGCCGCGGCTTGCGGATCGGCTTCGCTCCATTGCGAAACGATGTTCGCCAACGCCGTTTGCCGGGACGAACCGGAAGGCATTTTCTGGGCCCAGGCGAGCGCGCTTTGCACGTCGCTGTTCGCGAGCTGGAGCGCGACGGCCATGGTCGCTTCTTCCTGCACTTTACCCGGCGGCAACGACGAGATGAATTGCGCCGCCGCGGTCGGATCCGATTGCACCCAGCTCGTGAGCACCGAGCGCAAAGCGTTGCGCTGGCCATCGCCGGGCGGCAGGGCCTGCGCCCAATCCAACGCCGCGCGCGCATCGATCTGCGCCCATTGCCGCACCACATTATTGATCGATTGATCGCGCGCCGTCCCGGGCGGCAAGGTCAAAATCACCGCGGCCGCTTTCTGCGGATCTTTCATCGCCCAGTTCGACAAAACGGCTTGCATCGCGTTGTTCCGGTTCTGGCTGGCTGGCAAAGTGTTGACCCACGCGAACGCCGCTTCCGGATCCTGGTTCGCCCAGCTCGAACTGATGACCTGCCAGGCCGCGTCTCGATTCGCGCCTGCCGGCATTTGCGAGGCGCGCTCGGCCGCGGCGACCGGATCGGTCATCGCCCATCGGCTGAAAACGGGCCAGTAAAGACTTTGGCGATAGCGGCCGGGCGGCAGGTTTTCCAAAAAAGTGAGCGCGGCTTGCGGAACTTTTTCGGCGAGCGCAGCCACGACGGTTTGCATCGCCTGGTCGCGCACCGGACCAACGGGCAATTGCTGGACCCAGGCCGTTGCCGCGGCGGGATCTTTTTCGGCCCAGCCGGTGACGGCACTGGTGAGCGCCCAGTTGCGAGAGGTGCCAGCGGGAAGATTTTGCGCGTAAGCGATGGCCGCCGACGGATCGAACTCCGCCCAGCGCCCAACAAAAAGCGACACCAGCACGC
>JBEEHI010000157.1:0-4291 GCA_041167305.1 Verrucomicrobiota bacterium | reverse complement strand
AAGAATCGTTTCATCACCGGGGAATCGGATGTCGGCCGCAGGGAGGTCGGCGCCGCATTCTGATCTCAAAGTGTTTCTATCTGATCCCTAACTGTTCTGCTGGGATCGAGCGGGTTCATCGACTACTTCTCTCGCTTCCAAATCTGAAACCCGAAACCGGCTGATTTGGTCCCGACCCGAAACACAAATTCATGAAATCAATTCTTGTCCTGGTTGCCGCTTTTTCCCTTTTCGCCGCCACCGCCGTGATGGCAGCGCCCACGCTGGTGGTGAGCGTTCCCGATCAAACGCTGGCGGTGATCGATGGCGGCGTGGTCGTGGAAAAGTTCCAGGTGTCGACCTCCAGATTCGGGTTGGGCGATAGTCCGAACAGCTACGCCACGCCGCTGGGCTCATTGGAAATCGCTTCCAAGATCGGTGCGAATGCCCCGCTCGGCGCCGTGTTCAAATCACGCCGGCCGACCGGCGAAATCCTGAAGCCCAACGCTGCCGGCCGCGATCCGATCGTGACGCGGATCCTATGGCTCCGCGGACTCGAGCGAGGAAACGCCCGCGCCTACAATCGCGGCATCTACATCCACGGGACTCCGGTGGAACAGCTCATTGGCCGGCCAGCCAGTTTCGGTTGCATCCGGATGCGTTCGCGCGATATCGCGCGTCTTTTCAGCGAAGTGCGGGTGGGAACAAAGATCGAGGTGGCCAATACGCGCCTCGGCTCTGCCGTCGCGAAAGCGAAGTTGGATTCGCAGGTCCGCGGCGCAAGGCTGGCAGCGAACTAGGCTAGTTTGACTTATCCCCCGCCAGTTCCGCGCGGGCCTTAGTCATTTCCTTTTTTTGCTCGGCGCTCAGCTTCGGAACATGAAGGTCGAGGGAACGCAGCTTCTCGATGATGAGGGATGAGACGACCAGCCGGGTAAACCATTTGTGATCGGCCGGCACGACGTGCCAGGGGGCGCAGTCCGTGGAAGTCGCGCGCACCATTTCTTCAAAAGCATTCATATAGCGGGCCCAAAGTTTCCGCTCCACCAGGTCGTCCTTGTTAAACTTCCAGTTCTTATCTTTCTCGTCGATTCGATCCAGGATGCGCCGGCGCTGTTCCTCGGGTGAAAGGTGGAGGAAGAACTTGAGGATTACGGTCCCGTTGCGCGTCAAGTGGCGCTCGAAATCGTTGATGCTCGTGTAGCGCTCCCGCCAGATCCGTTTCGTAACGAGCTTCCTCGGGAGATGCTGATTTCCGAGATAATCGGGATGAACCCGGACGACGAGCACCTCCTCGTAGTAGCTGCGGTTTAGGACTCCGATATGCCCGCTCTCCGGCATGGCCTTTGAGGCGCGCCAGAGAAAATCGTGCGCCAGCTCCTCGTGACTCGGCACCTTGAAGGAAGTGACCCGGCAGCCCTGCGGATTCACGCCCGAAAGCACGTGCTTGATGGTGGCGTCTTTGCCGGCCGTATCCATCGCCTGGAAGACGAGGAGCAACGACCATTCGGCCTGGGCGTAGAGTCGCTCCTGCAATTCGCAGATCGTTTCCACCCCTTCCTTGAGCTGCTTGGCGACGCCCTCTTTCGACTGAATCTTGCCCGTGTCGCCGGGATCGAAGTCTTTCAGGCGAAATTCCTTCGGGCAGTCGATTCGGTAGCGCGCGAGATGAAGATCCTTCGTCAGCCGAGCCATGGGCGGGGAGTATCGCCCGTGAGTAAGGGGATGCCCAGCCGAGTTTTTTGACCTCTGATCGTAGTCGGCGTTTCGCGGTTGGCACGAAGCCCGCTTTAACATCAGCCGCATGAGGCTTCTCCAATTCAGCATGCTGTTGCTTTGTTTGACCGTGGCGATTGTTTGCCCCGTTCCGGCGATGGCAACGCCATCCATCGTAGTGAGCGTCCCCGACCAAACGCTCGCGCTCATCGATGATGGCGTTGTCGTCGTACGGTTCCCGGTCTCGACTTCAAAGTTCGGGCTGGGGGATGGCTCCGGCAGTTATGCCACGCCGCTAGGGACAATGACGATCGCTTCCAAGATTGGTGCTAATGCCCCGTTGGGCACTGTCTTCAAATCGCGATTGCCGACCGGCGAAATTCTCCGGCCCAATGCGCCGGGACGCGATCCCATCGTGACGCGGATCCTTTGGCTGCGCGGTCTGGAAAAACGCAACGCGCGGGCCTTCGCGCGAAACATCTATATTCATGGAACCCCCGAGGAGCGGCTCATCGGACGCCCGGCGAGCTACGGCTGCATCCGGATGCGCTCGCGCGACGTCGCGCAGCTCTTCGCCGCGGTCGGCATCGGCACGAAAATCGAAGTGGCGAACGCACGACTGGGTTCTGCGGTTGCGAAGGCAAAACTCGAATCGCACGGCAGAGCCTCTCGCCTCGCGGCGAACTAGGCAGTCTGTAGGGGCAAGACTCCGGTTGCATTCAGGGAAGCGGCGGCATCGCCGTGGCGATCTGGCCGATCGCTCGACGTGAAGCGCATTACGATTTGGCTTTCCGTCACGCGACTCACCTGCTAAATTCCTCCAGCGCGGGAGGGCGTATTAGAATGAAAAAGATTTTGGCTTTTGGTATCGCAGTTGGGGCGTGTGTGAGTCTGCAGCAACCGGCAAACGCGGGGTCTCGTTCAAGCACGCATTCTTTCAGTTCGGCGCCGCATTACTCCGCGCCGCACTATTCGGCGCCAGCTCGTCAATTTTCGGGGCCCAGCCGGAGCTTTTCTAATGGGTCGGCGCGCTTCTCGTCCGCGCCGAGGTTCCAGAATCGGAGCTATTCCGCGGCCAGTCCGCGCGTTTATCCGCGCACGGATTTTCGGAATCCGACGTATGCCCCGAATCGCGTCCGTTTCTCGGGCAACCGGACGGAGGCCTTCAACACGCGGACTTCGTCGCAGGCTAACGCACGGCTGGCGGCCGGTCGTATCCCGAGAAGTCGCGCGCAGGGTTTAAACAGCGGCCGGGAACGCGTGTTCGCCCAACGCAGCGCGAACTGGCGCCGGAATTGGGACCGCGGCCGCGATCATTGGTGGAACGGACGGCGTTGCCATTTTCGTAACAACGTCTGGGTAATTTACGAGCCGTTCTTCGGGTATCCGTATGGGTATGGCTACGGTTACTATCCGTATGACGGCTACTACGACTCGACCTATTACGACGACAGCTACGCATCGGATCAGTACGAGCCCGCGACCTACACCAACCAGCAGGACTATGATCCCGGCTCGCGCCTGAGCGATGTCCAGAGCGCCCTGGCTCGCGAAGGATATTACGACGGCCCGATCGATGGCCGGCTCGGCAAAGCGACCCAGAAAGCGTTGCGACGTTATCAGCGCGACCACGGCCTCGAAGTCACCGGCGGGATCAGTCGAGGGGTGATCGAAGCGCTTCGGTTGCGGTAAAAGCCGGAGATCGCAGGTCGAAAGTCGGAGGGCACACCCGCTGCGCATGCGCTTTCAACGATCTCTCCTCTTGCTAAGCGCGGCAACGGTAGCGGCGACCCTGACACTGAGCGCGGCCGCGGAAGATTCAAAGGCGCCGGCGTTCCAGTTTCGGCAGGTGAACTATTTTCATCGCTGGTCGAAGGACGATCAGAATGAGTTCACACCAGATAAACAGGAAGACCTGGATCACTGGTCGGACATGATCACCATCAATGCTTACCCGGGCGTGGATGATGGCGAAAAGATGGCGGGGACGGCGAACGCGGTGCTGGGAAATTACCGAAGCCACCAGGGCAGGATTCTTAAGACTCGTTCTGAGCCGGCGACGAACGATCGGCCCGCGGAGCATTTTATTTCCGTGATGTTTGCCCGGCCCGAATTCGTCGAGATCGCCTTCGCTCGTTTCAAGCTCGTGGAGAAGAAAGGCCACTCGTTTGTTTATTCCCGCCGCTTCTACGGCGAAAAGGCAAACGAACAGGCGAATGTCTGGCTGAAAGCCAACGGCGACGACGTGGAAAAAGCGCTGATGGCGTGGGAAGGGAAAGTGGAAAGCGGGAAGTAGTAAACGGAGAACTCAGAAGTCCGGGATGCGGGTTGATTGCGAAACCGGACTGGCGAGCGAAATTGGCGCGATGTCGTTCGCGCAAGCCCTGGATAATTTGCCGCTGCAGAAATCGCCGCTTCTCCGGCGATTCGAGGCGTTGATTTCCGCGAAGCCGGACGCGGAGCTGGAAGCGTTGGCGCAACAGGCGCACGCGCTAACGCTCCAGAATTTCGGGCGGACGATGCGGCTCTTCGCGCCGCTCTATCTTTCGAACGAGTGCATCAACAATTGCAGCTACTGCGGTTTCTCCCGCGACAA
>JBEEHI010000156.1:0-4355 GCA_041167305.1 Verrucomicrobiota bacterium | reverse complement strand
GGATTCCCCGTCGAATTGTAGCTCAGCGGACGGCCCCGATCCGCGACGATTGTCCGCGCGCCCTTGAGCAGCAGCGTCACTGGAAACGAGTCGGTGAAATTCTTCGCGGTTCCCGCACGCGACATTTTTCCGGAATCGAAAAGCCGCTTCATTTCCCCGGGGTGCGGAGTCAGGAGACGCGGCCCGGCGCACCGCTTCAAAAGCTCGACCTCGTCGGCAAGCATGTTCAACCCATCGGCATCGACCACCATCGGGGCCGGGGCACGTTCGATTACTCTGAGAAGATCTTTCGCCTCCGCTTTGCCCAGGCCCGGACCGAGCGCCCAGACATCGATCTTTTCCTCCAGCAAATCTCGATAGGATCGGACCGCTTTCACCATCGCTTCTGCCGGGGCCGCTGCCGCTACGATCGGATAAATATCCCGGGGGACGAACAGTTCGACGAGCCCGGCACCGCCCCGCAAGGCGCCTTCCGTGGTCATCAACGCGGCACCCACAAATCCGGGTGAACCCGCTACGACTCCGATCCGCCCGAATTCATTCTTGTAGGCGCTGAATTTCCGGCGCGGCAAAAGCCCGCGGAGCGAATGGGCGCACGCGACAAGGTCGTTGGCCGGCGACGGCGCGATCACCAGGTCGCTGAGCGCGACGATCTCGAGGCGGCCCACGAGATCGATCGCGCCATCGATCACGAGGCCGTGTTTGGCGAAGCCGATCGTGATCGTGCAATTGGCGACGACGCAATCGGGATCGGCATCGCCGGTGTCGCCATCCAGGCCGGTGGGCAGATCGATGGCGAAGACGAACGCGCTCTGTTCGCGGCGAAGGCGGTTGATCTCCTGGGCCGCGGTGCGCACGGGCTCGCGCAACAGATGTTTCGCGCCGAGCCCCAGGAGGCCGTCGAGGACGATCAAATGCTCTACTTCTGTCGGGACACTGAGGTCCCTCCCACATTCAGCCAGTTTCTTCCGCGTCAGCTCCGCGCAATCCTCCTCTGGAAAAATCAGCCGCAGATCGATTTCCCAGCCGGCCCGTTTCAGGCACGCCGCCGCGACGAGCGCATCGCCGCCGTTATGACCTTTCCCGACAAAAACAATCGCCCGACCTGCTCGCGGGAAAAACTGCCGCACAGCCGCGGCCACGCCGGCGCCGGCGTGATCCATCAACGCTTCCACCTCGACACCGCTCGCGAACGCGGCTTCTTCCGCCGCCCGCATCGCCGCCGCGCTTACGATCGGCGATTCCAACTAATCCTCCGATTTCTTCTTCGACTTTTTCTTCCGGGGTTTGCTGCTCTCGCTCTTCTTATTCTTGCTGCTGCGATGAGTCCGCGCCGATTGCGACGATCGTTTCCGGCTGCGGCTGAAGCTTTCCGCCGGCACGCGGACGAAATCGTTTCCGAGGGAGACGCTGCGCAGACTGGGCGTCAACGCTCGCACCGACGTCGCGGGCTGCCGCCGAATTCCCCGCGCAATTTGCTCCGCCAATTTTTGCCGGTAGTCCCCGGTCAAAGCGAGCCGGCCTTCCGTGGGGTTGGTCAGGAACCCGCACTCGACCAGGACGGCCGGAATGGTGGTGCGCCGCAGCACATAAAACCCGCGGCGCCGGATGCCCCGATTTTCGCTGGGAGCGCCGGAAACGACGTTGCGGTGAATGCTGGCGGCCAGCGAAGCGCTGTCGCTGCTGTAATAATAAGTCTCGATGCCGTTGGCGCCGACGCGCGATGCGCAGTTGAAATGGATGGAAACGAAGTTCGCGCCGCGGTACGAATTCGCGATCGCGACGCGCGTGCCCAGGGGAATAAAGACGTCGCTGTCCCGTGTCATGATCACGCGGTAGCCCTCGGCCTGGAGGATCCGCTTCAAACGTTGGGCGACATCGAGCGTCTTGTCTTTCTCACTGATGCGCTGGCCCGGAACGCCACCCCGATCGAACCCGCCATGGCCGGCGTCGATCACGATCGTGCGCGATTGCCCGAGAGCGGAGGCGGCGAACGCGAGCAATCCGGCGAAGGCTGAAATAAGAATAGAGCGAGACCGATTCATGAAAAAGAGCTGGCGATAATTTCTAATCGTCCGCCGACTTGGCCGGCGGACGCTCGGACAACTTCGGCGCGGGACTGCGCTTCGACTGGGCGATTGGGACATCAAGCATTCCGCCACTCACCGCGATACTGCCATCGGGCGTGTGCCGCAAACGCGGACGCGTCTTCGTCTCCAGAAAAGTTGAGTGCGCGAGAAGTTCCCCATTGAGCCCTACGTGGGAATAAGCCCAATTTCGCGGCGCAGCGCAATGGAGAACATGAAGCTGATTGGCGCGGTCGACCTCGGCCTGCGGATCTTCGTTCGAGATGCTCCGGCCTAACGAGTAGGTGGTGTAAACGACGCCGCTGCTTTTGTTCTCCACGCGGACGTAAAGTGAGGTGTGATCCAGGAAGCGGTTCGACAGGAGCGAATACGTGCGCACCTCGCCCCCGCCCGGCATTCCCTCGGGCACGCCGACGGTCTTCTGCCAGATCGGCCGCGCATCGGTCACCTGAAAAACTTTCGTCGCGGAATAGAAGAACTTGTTCAGGCCGGGGAAATAGACGTTGGCGCGCACATGATAGGCGCCGAAATCGTGGACGGGAAAAAGCGAGGTGAGATTGATTTTCCGCGTCACGGTTTTGCCGGCCTCGATGTGAAGCGCGGGTTCGGCTACGGCTTGTCGCAGCGGCGCCAGGAGCCGGCTTTCGCCGGCGTTAATCTCGAAGCCGAACCAGTGATGCCCGCTGTCGTCCTGCAGATCGATGTCGCGTCCGGAATTGTTCGCGATCTTGACGGTGGCCAGGATCGGTTCGTGGGCGATGTACTGGAGACGCTTGAAGCTCAGTTCCACCTGGATTTGGGCCTGCGCCGTCGCCGCCATCAATACGAGCGCAGCGATGTGAATCCTGAACGTCATGGGGCGCGAAGGATAACGCATCTTGTCAGGCGTGGGAAGATTCATGGAGCGCGCATCTTTTCTGGGGAGCGCCGGCTGCCTGCCTGCCATCTCGGCAGCTTGCCGAGACGCTTTCCATTGAATTCGAATCGCGCGGCAGTTCGGCAGATGTGGCCGACAAGCTGCCGGCCTATTGCGGCGCGGTTAAGGGCGGCGGGAACAGATTCAGCAGTTTCGAGGGATCGGCGCGGACGGCTTGCAATTGCTCGCTGTAGTAGATGCGCACGATGTAGCCGAGATATTTCCGGTGGCCCGCCTCGCCGGGCGTTGTCGTGTCCTTTTTCGCAGGCGTCTTCTTTTTCGAATTCCCAGGCGGCGTGACCGACGCCGCGGCCGCAGCGAGGTCGGCTTCCGAGGAGGTCTTGTTCTTCGAGCGGAGATAAGTCACCGCGAGAATTTCGGGATTCGTTTCCTTCCAATCGTGATGCGGCGTAAGCCATTCGTAACTGACATCCGCGTCCGTCAGGACGACTTCCTTGTTATCCACCGTGTCGTAGAAGAAGACCTGGATCTTCACTTTGGTGTGATCGATCGGCGCGTTAGGGCGGGCTTTCACGCTGATCTTCAGCTTCATGTTGGTTTCTGCCTCCGCATCCGGAGTATCGGACGCAGCCACTTCCGTGATGCCGAAGGTCGAGCCATCGGGAATGCCTTCTGCGTCGTTCCGGGTGGTGCCGGCATCGAGCGGCGAAGTGCCGGCGAGGCCGGGACCAGTCGTCGTGGTGGTAGTCGCAGGCGCGGGCGGCGTGACGCCCGTTTTCATTTTCATGTCCGCCAACTCATAGAGCGGCCCAGCGGAGGGCCCGATCTCCATGATCTTTTTCCAAGTCTCGTTAGAGCGGTCGTAAAGCTGGATCGATTCGTAAATCATCGCCATCTCGGCCAGGACATTGGCGTTCTTGGGATCGCGCTGGGCGGCGTCCTGCAAACGGGCGAGCGCGTTGGTGGTGTCGCCTTTGTCGCGCAGCTCGGTCGCTTCCTTCAGGAGCTTCTCCGCGATGGAAAGGGCTGCGGTGCTGGGAGTGGTTTGCGCCGTCGTCGTGGCCGCGGTCGTCGTCGCAGGCGCCGGCTGAGTATTTTCTGCGACCGCCGGAGCGCTGGGTGCCGGGGTGACCGCCGGAGCCGCCGGTTTCGGATGAGCCGCGACATAATCGGCGCGCCATTTCTTGGCATAAAAAACCCCGAGGCCGGCCAGCTCCGCCGCGGCAAAGGCCACCACGAGCCAGATCGCGATCCGGAACATCTTGTCGGGTGGCGGGGTGGGCGAAATCAAGTCTTCTGCATCCATATCGTGGTCCGGGGATTATGCCTTGGATTACCCCCGGCGCAAAACCGTTCAATCTTCTTTCCTGCTCCTGCTCCTGCTCCTGCTC
>JBEEHI010000155.1:0-9033 GCA_041167305.1 Verrucomicrobiota bacterium | reverse complement strand
GGACGAGAGGAATTCCGACGGCAGCTACGAGAGCTGAGCGGAAGGATCCAAACGTGTGCAGTACGTTTCTTATCATTGTTTCTCCTATGGTTTGGTTAGGTTTGGCGGTGAGGATTACCGGGGTTTGGTAGGGCTGACAAGCCTTTTTTTCACTTTTCTTAAAATATTTTGAACGGCGCTGCCCGGAGTGATGTCGGCCCGCGGGCCGTCCAAGCCTTATTTTCGGCGATCTTGCCGAAAACCCGGGCCCCAAGGCAACAAAAAAAATGAAATTTCTTTGCCGCCGTCCGGACGCGACAATGAACAACGCAAGAGCGTTGAAAAAAAATCTGTCCAGAGACGATTTCGCGCAGAATAGTCGTTAGGCCCTCGCGCGTCATTCCTCTTGAATCACGCCTTGCCGACCGCTTCCGCGCCGAATGTCAAATCTGCATCCCGAACCGAATCCGCTGAGCATGCTTCCGTTCGCGGCGCTGCTGCTCACGATCGCGATCGCGCCGGTGCTGCTGCGCGAATCATGGCACAAACAACACGCCAAATTTTGCGCGGGCTTCGCCGCGCTGACGGTTTTCTACTATATCTTTGCGCTCGGTTCCGGATCGCGGGTTGGACACGCCGGCCTCGAATACGCGAGTTTCATCATCGTCGTCGGGGCGTTCTTCGTTACCGCCGGCGGCATTCACCTTCAAGTGCGGGGCAGCGGCACTCCTGCTTTCAACATGGCGTTTTTGTTCGGCGGCGCTCTGCTCGGAAACGTGCTGGGCACCGTCGGCGCCTCGATGGTGTTGATTCGACCTTGGATTGCGCTAAACCGAAATCGCTTCGCCGGTTTCCACACCGTTTTTTTTATCTTCGTGGTCAGCAACATCGGCGGCGTGCTTCTGCCGATCGGGCCTCCGCTGTTACTCGGCTATGTAAAGGGAGTGCCGTTCTGGTGGGTGGCGCAACGCTGCTGGATTCCGTGGAGCATCACGCTCGGCGCCGTCCTGATCGCGTTCTATCTTTTCGATCGATTGAATTTCCGGCGCGTGTCCAAAAGGGAAACCAGCGCGCCTCCCGCGGAAAAATGGCGCTGCGCCGGCGGCAGCAATTTCCTGGCGATGGGGGCGATGCTGGCATCTCTGATCTTCGCTCCCGCTGGCTGGCGCGAGCTCTTACTCGTCCTGATCGCCGCTGCCGCCTACTGGCTGACCGCGCCCGAAATCCGCCAGCGCAATGAATTCAGTTTCGCCCCGCTAAAAGAGATTGCCTGGATTTTTCTCGGCATCTTCGGGACCATGATCCCCGTCCTGGATTACATGGAGAGGCACGCCGGCAATCTCGGCGTTCGCTCGGACCTGCAGTTCTACTGGACCACGGGCGCTCTCTCCGCCGTGCTCGACAATGCCCCGGCTTACCTCACGTTCCTCGCCGGCGCGATGGGCCTGCACGGCTGGAACATTGACGGCGCCCAACACCTGTCCGAGTTCGTTGCGCGCCACGATCACTCGCTTATTGCGATCTCGTTAGGCGCCACCTGTTTCGGCGCACTCACTTATATCGGCAACGGTCCCAACCTGCTGGTGAAAGCGATCGTGGAGCATGCCGGTTTAACGGCCCCCGGCTTTTTCGGATATCTCTTCAAATTCGCTCTGCCAGTGCTGATCCCGATCTTCGTCCTCGTCTCGCTCCTGTTTTTCCGTTGAACGATCAGCCGCGCTTGCTTCCCCCCGCCAGCATCGCGATTCTTGAGCCCATGTTCACCGGCCTCATCGAAGAAGTTGGCGCCGTTGTTGCGCTCCGCGCGAATGGTGAGGCGAAACGATTGGAAATCGCCGCCCCTCAACTTGCCGGCGGCATCGGTGTCGGGGACAGCGTCGCGGTCAACGGCTGTTGCCTCACCGCGACATCCGGCGATGGCGACCGACTGACGTTCGATGTTCTCCAGGAATCTTTTGATCGGACGAATCTCAAAAATCTTCAGCCTGAGAGCCGCATAAACCTCGAGCGCGCTCTCTCCGCCGGTGCGCGGCTGGGCGGGCATTTTGTCCAGGGTCACGTGGATTGCGCGGCGCCGATTCTGGCGCTCGACGAAACCGGAGCGGACCTTCGACTCGAGATCGAGTTGCCCCCGGAGTTTGCGCAGTACGTCGCTTACAAAGGATCCATCGCCGTGAACGGGATCAGCCTCACCGTGGCGGAAGTCTCGCCGAAAAGTTTCGCGGTCTGGATCATTCCGCACACCCGAGCGCAGACAAATCTCGCCACGGCGAGGTGCGGCGATTTGGTGAACCTCGAGTTCGACCTGCTGGCAAAGTACGTCGAGCGCATGCTCGATCGCCGGGATTCCCGTCCGAAATGACGCCGCAAATCGTCGGCGTAATTTTTTCCCGCGCTGATCTCCAGCGCGCTCTCCGGATGCGAAAGCCGCCGAACCTTTTTGAATTGCGACTCGACTGTTTGGTGAACTCCATCGGCGAAGTGGAAGCCGCGGTCGATCGTCTGCCCGCGCCGTTCATCATCACCGCGCGCGATCCACGCGAAGGGGGCGCAAATCATCTCTCAGTCTCGCGCCGCCGCGGCCTGCTGCTCCAGTTCCTGCCGCGCGCCGCCTATGTTGATGTGGAATTCCGGTCGGCTCGCTTCCTCGCTCCGGTCTTGCGATCCGCTCGCGCGCACCGCGTTCCCACCATCCTTTCGTTCCACGATCTTAAGACCACCCCGCCGGCTGCGCGGCTGGACGAAATCGTCTTCAGCGCCCAGTCGTTAGGCGCAGCCCTCATCAAAATCGCCACCCGCACCGACACGCCTGCGCAGCTCCACCGCCTTTTCGATTTCTTCGAACGGCACCGCCTCACGGCGAACATTGTGCCCATGGGCATCGGAAAACTCGGTCGCGCTTCTCGCCTCGAGTTCGCAAGGCGGGGCGGCCTCACCTACGCGCATCTCGGTACGCCCGCCGCCGCCGGCCAGCTTTCGATCCGCGATTTGCGCCGGGCGCTCGGATAAACGCCCGGGGTTTGCGGATGACCCCGACGCCGTATCTTAATAGTACCGCTTTATTTCTCCGCCATGGATCAATCCATCACGCTGCCAGACCGGGTCCCGGTGATGCCACTCCCGGGCGCGCTGCTTTTTCCGCACGCTCTCCTGCCGCTCCACATCTTCGAGCCGCGTTACCAGGAAATGCTCGAACACGCCTTGTGCGAGCACCGGATTTTTTCGGTCGCGCTCATCAAGCCGCAGCGCAATCAGTGGAAATCGACCGATGACTTTTTCCCCGTTGCCGGCGTCGGCCTCATCCGTGCCTGCGTTGGCCGGGGCGACGGGACCTCAAACCTGATCCTGCAAGGATTGAGCCGGGCGCGCTTCACCGGCTTCGAACAAAGCGCTCCGTTCCCGATCGCCCGCATCGAACCGCTCGAATCGGAGTCGACCAACTCGGTGGAGACCGACGCGCTCGGCGCCAAAGTGATCGAGCTTTATTCCAGGCTAAAAGGCTCCGGGCGGCAGTTGCCCGAGAAAGTAGACAGCTACCTCTCGCAGCTGGGCGACATGGAAATGCTGGCCGATCTCATGGCGGCCACGTTCGTCAACGATCCGTGGCGCCGGCAACAACTGCTCGAGGAGCTTTCCCTGAACCGCCGCCTGCGTCTCGTCATCCAGTATCTGCGCGAAGAAACCGGCAGCGCCGCGGCCTAACGAACGGTCGCGGCGCCATTGAGCCGCGCATATTCCTCCATTAAATAACGGTCGGTCATCCCCGCGATGTAATCGCACACGGTCCGGTGCAGGCCTTCGCTCTCGATCCGCCGCGTCGCGCTGTCGCCCAGTAATTCCGGCGCGCGGATGTAGGCCTCGAAAACGGCGCGCAACATCTCGCAGGCTTGCTGGTTCACCTCCGCCACGCGCGGATGATAATAGACGTTCTTATAGAGAAAGCGCCGCAGCTCCCGGTTCGCCTCGCCCCGAGCTCCGCTGTAGCAAATCAGGGGGGCTGCATGCCGCCTCACCTCATCGGCGCTTTGAACACCGGAGCTCACGATGGCGGCGGCGCTCGTCATGACCACGTCGCGCACCTGCGCGTCGATCATCGCGCCGATGACCAGTTTGTGCAGGTCCGGTTCGCGCACATCCGGATAGCGGGCCGAGACGGATTCATGGCTCTGCCGCCAGATCTCCACCTCTTCCAGTTGCGCTGACCCGAGGATGTCGAAGTCCACCGCATCGTCGAGGTCGTGGCTGTAGTAGGTAATCTCATCGCCGAGGTCCGCGATTTGGGCTTCGAGCGACGGGTATCGATACTTTTCGCCGCCGGGCCCGAGGGGCTCGTGAAACTCGTCGTGCTTTCGCAATCCCTCGCGCACCTCGAACGTCAGGTTCAATCCCGGGAACGCCGGATACGCCGCCTCGAGCAACTCGACCACCCGCTGGCTTTGCTTGTTATGATCGAAGCCGCCGTGGTCCTTCATGCATTCGGCCAGCATCTCTTCGCCGGAATGCCCGAAAGGCGAATGCCCAAGATCGTGCGCCAGCGCGATCGCCTCGGCCAGGTCTTCATTTAACGACAACGCCCGCGCGATCGTGCGGCTGACCGACGCCACCTCGATCGAATGCGTCAGCCGCGTCCGCAAATGATCGCCGGTCCCGTTGAGGAAAACCTGCGTCTTATATTCGAGGCGGCGAAAGGCCCGCGAATGAATGATCCGCGCACGATCGCGTTGAAACTCCGTCCGATAGATGTGGCGTGGCTGCGGATATTCCCTGCCGCGCGATTCGCCGGACTTTTGGGCAAACGGCGCCAGGACATGTGCTTCGTCCGCTTCCATCTGCTCGCGGGTCTTCCAACCAGTCCGTTGGCCGTCGCCGCCAGCCGTATCATTTGCCACGAGCGGATTATTCGGTCGGGGCCGTTACTTTGCCAGCCCGGAGTTCCGGTGTTTTGTCTAGCGAATCCACGACGGCCCTTTATCGTTTCCGCTTCTCCGACCCGAAAATGTCCCGTCGAGCGAAACCACCAGCCAGGGAAACAGCCGTCCGCGCATCCGGGACGAGCAATCGCTGGCCGCTGATCGCCCTCTGCGTTGCCCTGGTGGCGATGACCTGGCTCGTCTATGGCCAGACTCTCCATCACGACTTCGTTAATTATGACGACGAAGACTACGTGACCACCAATGCGCAGGTCTCCCGCGGCGTGACGCTGGAGGGAATCGTCTGGGCATTCGCCAGCGTCCATTCTGCAAACTGGCACCCGCTCACCTGGATTTCGCACATGGTGGATTGCCAGCTCTACGGCTTGAACGCCGGGGGCCATCACCTCACCAATCTCCTCCTCCACGCGGCAAACGCGATCCTGCTTTTCTTTTTGCTCCGGCAAATGACGGGCGCATTCTGGCGCAGCGCCTTCGTCGCGGCGCTCTTTGCGGTCCATCCGTTGCGGGTGGAATCAGTAGCGTGGGTATCCGAGCGCAAGGACGTCCTGAGCGGCCTGTTTTTTCTGCTAACGCTGATGGCTTACGTCCGCTATACGCGCGCCCCGGATCGGATGCACTACCTGCTCGTTCTCCTTCTGGGCGCGTGCGGCCTGATGTCCAAGCCGATGCTGGTTTCGCTCCCGCTCGTTCTGCTTTTGCTCGATTATTGGCCGTTGGAACGCCTGCCGAGCCTGTCGCTCGCCAGCGCCGGCAACAGAAAAATTCTGGCGCGCCTGCTTCTGGAAAAATGGCCCCTCTTCCTGTTCGCGCTCGCTTCGTCGGTGGTCACGATCATCGCGCAACGCGGAGCGATGCAGCCGATCTGGCGGGTCGGCTTTGCCGCCCGGCTCGGCAATACGGCCATTGCTTACGCGGATTACATCGGCCAGATGTTTTGGCCGAAAGATCTGGCAGTGATGTATCCCTGGTACGCAGAAAGGCTCCAGCCTTCGCGTATCGCGCTCTCCGTCGCGTTTCTGGCGGTAATTTGTCTGGCGGTCTGGCTGCTGCGCCGTCGCCGTTACCTGGCGACGGGCTGGCTCTGGTACCTCATCATGCTTGTCCCGGTGATCGGAATTCTCCACGTCGGCAACCAGTCGAGCGCGGACCGTTACACTTATCTGCCCCTCGTCGGTCTTTTTCTGGCGGTGACGTGGGGCGTGGCCGAACTCGGGGCGAGCTTGCCTTACCGGCGGGTCTTGTTTTCCGGGCTCGCTCTGGTTGTCCTGGCGGCCCTCCTTTTTTTGGCGCGGATCCAGGCCGCCTACTGGCAGGATGGCGAGACGCTCTGGTCGCACGCGCTGGCGGCCACCACCCGGAACATTATTGCCGAAGGAAATCTCGGGGATGCTCTGTATCGATTCAAAGGAAAGCCCGCGGAAGCGTGGGTCCATTTCGAAAAGTCGCTGCGGATCAACCGCCACCAACCCGAGGTACTTTCAAGTGTCGGCGTCTTTTATCTGGAATCAGGCCGGATCGACGAAGCTCGGTCTCATTTTGAAGAAGCCCTAGCCATCGAGCCGAACTTCGCTGACGCGCACTATAACCTGGGCAACCTTTACCTCCAGATCGGCGATGCCCCGGCGGCGCTCACCCATTATCAACGCGCGTTGGCGACGAAGCCCGATGATATTCAGGCCTTGAATAACATGGCGTGGATTCTGGCCACCTGGCCGAACGTTTCTGTCCGAGATGGGGTCAAAGCCGTCGCTCTTGCCGAACACGCCGATTCCTTAACCTCCCGCCGAAACCAGGTGATCGCCGCCACCCTGGCCGCCGCCTACGCGGAGACCGGCCGGTTCCCGGAAGCCGTGCGGACCGCGGAGCGTGCGATGCAGCTTGCCGCTTCCGAAGGCAAGGAAACCCGCGCTTTATCCCTTCGCGAGCAGCTCGAGACTTACGAGGCCGGAAACCCTTTTCGCGATAACCGGTCCCCGGGTCGGTAGTGTTACCTTATGGCTGACGAAATCGAGAATAACGAACCAGTCCCGACCGCGTCTCGCTCGTGGCGCGTATTCGCTGGCCTGATCCTGCTCAGCGTCGGTCTCGTCATCTACTGGCCGTTCGTTTTCGGCGATGGCGTCCTGCTTTATCGAGACATCGGCAGCGACTCGTTAACCAGCTACTACGTGGATTTCGTTCATCTATCCAAATACATCCGGACGGATGGCTTTCCCGGGTGGTCGTTCCACATCGGCATGGGCCAGGACCTTGCCTATGCCACTGGCTTTCTTTTCCTCGAGCCTGTCACCTGGCTGCCCGCACGGTTCATCGCGCAGGCGCTTGTCTATCAGCACCTGCTGAAAATGCTCATCACCGGACTCCTTTTCTTTCGCTTCCTGCAACTCCAGCGCGCCCCGGCGCCAGTGGCGGTTCTGGGCTCTCTCGCCGTCGCGTTCTCGGCTTACCTGACGATAGGAAGTTCCTGCACTTGGTTTCAAGAAGAGGGGCTTGTCTTCACTGCGCTTCTCGTTGGCGCTGAAATAGCATTACAGCGCGGCCGATGGTTACTGCTTGTTGTTGCGATCGCGCTCGTTGGCCTGGTCACCCCTTTCCATCTTTATCTGGGCGCTTTATTTCTTGTCTGCTATGTCCCTCTCAGAATTTTTGCGCGCAGTGGCTGGGAACCCGGTCTCATCCTTAAGCGCAGTCTTCCTCTCGCCTCCCTTTCGGCGCTCGGCGTCGCGCTCGCGGCGGTGATCACGCTTCCTTACTTGAGAGTGGTGCTGGATAGTCCGCGTGGCGGCGGCGGCGCCACCAACAGTCTCTCCGGGCTGGCCTCGTCGCCGGTCTTCGGCCTGGAGTCGGGCGCCCACTATGCAACCGTCCTGTTGCGCTCGCTTTGCAATGAGTTCGTCGGCACCGGAGACGCGTTTCGCGGGTGGCAGACCTACATCGAGGCGCCCCAGATTTATTGTGGATTAATCTGTGTTCTCCTTCTTCCACAAGCCCTGCTCTGCGGAACGCGGCGCCAGCGCGGCGTCGTGGCTCTTTTCCTCGCCTGGCTCCTCATCCCAACGGTCTTTCCCTGGTTTCGATATTTGTTCTGGCTGTTCAAAGGGCCGTACTATCGCACTTACTCTTTGTTCTGTGTCCTCGGCGTCGTCACTCTTAGCCTGTTCGCGTTTCGCCATTACCTGGAAGGAAAATCATTCCGTGTCTGGCTCCTGCTAGTCTGGGCAGCTGTCCTAGGCGGGGTGCTTTTCCTGCCGTTCGCGCCGCTCCAGGATCTCATCGATCCGGCAATCCGCATCACCGTCATCGTTTGCTTGTCCTTGTACGTGACGATCCTTTCCGTTGGATGGCTGACGAATCGGCGGACGCTCGCCGCTTATCTGGTTGTCGTCATTACGGGCGCCGAGCTCATTTATTTTAATCGCATCTCCGTCGGAGAGCGAACCTTCGTCAAGAAGGGCGAACTCGTCGAAGGACTCGCCGCGCGTGCGGACTCTGTCCAGGCGGTCGCTGATCTTCAACGAGACGATAACTCATTTTTCCGCACGACCTCTTTGTTCGGAGGCGAAGGCGGCGCTCGAGCAGACCTCAACGAGGCGATGCTTCTCAGTTACCATGGGACTTCCTCCTACAGCTCATTCAACGACTCGAACTACATTCGGTTTCTGGCCGCCGTAGAAGCCATGCCAGGTAATAGCGAGATCGAGACTCGCTGGGCCGTGGGCCTCGCCGGTAACTTCCTTCTCTCGATGTTTGCCGGCGAAAAATACGCTCTCGTCGAGGATCCCCAACCGTTCCAAAGCGCTTCTCAATATGAGCTGACGCGCACATACGGGAACCGATATCTCTTTCGCAACACGCTCTCCCTTCCGCTTGGACTCAGCTACACCCGTTACCTGCCGGAGAGTGAATTCCTGCAGCTTCCCCGCGACGGAAAGGAAAAGGTCCTGCTCGCCGTTGCCATCCTCGATCCCACCAATCTCGGCGCTGTCGAAGGACTGAAGCCGGTAACTGCTTCGGAGCTGGAAAGGGAATTCTCCGCGTCCTCGATTCCCCCGATCATTCAACAGCGGCGCGCCGGCGCTCTTTACCTCAGCTCCTTTGCGCAAAGCCGGCTCACAGGCGA
>JBEEHI010000154.1:0-11072 GCA_041167305.1 Verrucomicrobiota bacterium | reverse complement strand
GAGAAGTTCGATACGCGCTACCAGATCTGTCGGCTGTGGGCCTTGGTGGGGATGGGATTGCTCGCAGCTCTTCTCGCCTGCATCCCCGTCTTGCGAAGCTGGAGCAGTCTCATTTACATATTGCTTTACCCCATTCTCCGAACATCGCGCACGATCCACCGCCGCCGGCGCCAGCCTTATCTCGCGGCGGTCGCGGAATGACTACGCCAGCGGTTCAGCAAACAGAGGGAGAAGCATGGAGTGTTAGTTGGCTCGCCAAACGGCGGACGAACCGGAATAATCGCCCGAACGTATGAACTGGGAAGCAATCAGTGCGATTGGTCAGATCGTTGGCGCGATCGGCGTGATCATTTCGGTGATTTACCTTGCGCAACAGATCCGGAGTAACGCCCGACAGACGCGTCTCGCGTCCATGCGCTCGATGTCGGACGCGTTTAATCAGTGGCTCCAGTCGTTGGCTGAGAATTCAGAATTTGGCGACTTATATTATCGAGGGATGCAGGACTTCGCCTCGATTCACGGGGCGGACCTGCCGCGCTTCAGTGCCCTCATGGATCATCTCTTTCGGATTTACGAAGACATGTACTACCAGAAGCTCGAGGGCCATCTCGACCCGCGAGTCTGGCGCGGGTTCGAGGCGCCGATGCGTGACATCATTGCGTATCCCGGCGCCCAGGCGTGGTGGCGCTCGCGTTCGCATTGGTTCAGCCGCGAGTTCGCTGAATTTATCGATGGGCTGGCCCGCGCCGCAGCCGCACCGTCCATGTACCGGGAACGTTTGGAAGCTCAGCGGGCTGCGGACTAATCGCGAACGAAACGTGGGCAGCGGAGGTCCGTGGTCGCTGCCAGAAGACGGCGAGGCCGGGTTAGAGTTTATAATCTCACCGCGATCGAGGCTTCTACTCGCCGATAATTTTCACGAGCGCGCGTTTGCGGCGACGGCCGTCGAATTCGCCGTAGAAGATTTGTTCCCACGGACCGAGATCGAGTTTGCCCTTGGTGATGGCGACGACGACTTCGCGGCCCATGATCTGGCGTTTCAAATGGGCGTCGGCGTTGTCTTCGCCGGTGCGATTGTGCTGGTAGGCGTTAGTGGGCGCGTGCGGCGCCAGTTTTTCCAGCCAGACTTCGTAATCATGATGGAGTCCGCTCTCGTCGTCGTTGATGAAGACGGACGCGGTGATGTGCATGGCGTTAACCAGGCACAGGCCTTCGCGCACGCCGCTCTGGCTGACGAGCTCATCGATCTTCGGCGTGATGTTGATGAACCCGCGTCGACCCGGAACTTCGAACGAGAGATATTCGGTGAGCGATTTCAATTCGTCCGATGTGTAGCAAAGATGGCGGCAAACGGCGAGCGAACCTCAAAAAGAAAACACCGAACGCCAAACAGCGAATGCCACTTGGACGCAACGATTGGCGCCGCACCGCTCTCTTTTCCTTCCTCGATGACGAATGACGCCGTATCGTTAGGCAATATGAAACCAGGCTATCTTCTCTGTTTTCTGTGCGGCGCCGCGATGATGCTCGGCTTCGGCACGCTTCGCGGATCCAATTCTCCACATCACGTTTACGAATTGCGGTTGTATCACGTCAACGAGGGGAAAATCGAGGCTCTCAAAGCTCGCTTTGGCAATCACACCGACGCGATCTTCAAGCGGCACAACATGAGAAGCGTCGGTTATTGGTCGCCCGAAGATCCGCCGAGTTCTCAGAACCTGTTTATCTACATTCTGGAGCATCCCAGTCGCCAGGAGGGGGAGAAGAATTGGGCCGCTTTCCAAGCCGATCCAGAATGGCAGAAGGTGAAGGCCGAATCGGAAGCGCACGGGGCACTCGTGGACCATATCGACCGGTATTTCATGGATCCGACCAGCTTCTCAGCCCTGAACTAGCCGCAGGCCGAGGTGGCGAGCCCACAAAGCGTCGCCCTGGAAGTTTGACTCGTGCTAACGCTGGTTAAGAATTTGCGCGATCTTCTGAATCGTATTCCAACTCCGCGTCGTCACAGCGACGCCCAGGAGCTTCTCGATCTTGCCGAGGTAGCTGATCGCTTTCATCTCACGGCGATACAGGCCCAGGACGAAGCGGCCTTGGATCGCAATGACTTTCAGCAGCCAGTCGTCGTCTGACGGCAGGCTGAGGGGAATGGGAGGCAGTTGAGATGTTTGAGGTTTGAGGTTCGAGGTTTGATGTGAGCCGGAACGAATTCGGGCACGAAGAGGTTTAGCCGCCACGCTCACAAATCGGGTGATATTCGGCCCGGATGGCTGTCCGGAGAACGGATCTTTCGAGGTTAGTCTGATGAGGTCGCGTGCGGGACAAATCATGATCTCGCATTTGAAGGGCAGCTTGCGAGCGATCGCCGCGCGCAGAACCGACTCGCTCACGTCTTTGCTGACAACGAACGTGCCGACGGCGCCGATGTTGATGATGTCGAACCTGGCGAGCTGCTTGGCGATGAGCGCCGGTTGGCATCGGTTGGTTCCGCCGACGTTCACCGCGCGAAGGAAGACGACCGAGGGGCTACGGCCCGGCGAGCGATCAAGGATCACAAGTTAGTCTGAACGAATTTTGGATTCGCGTGGATATCGATTTGGTGCAAGACCGTGTCGCCGGTATTAACGAATCGATGTGGTGTGTCTGCCGGGATGACGACGATGCCGCCGGCTTTCACCTCGCGCTGTTCGTCGCCGACGGTAATCGTGGCGCAGCCCTCGAGGGTAAAGGCGACCTCGACGTACGGGTGCTTATGCAACGGCGGACCTTGTCCGGGTTTCGCCTTCACGATGTAGGCAGAAAAGGGCGCGCCGTGATTCTCGCCGACGAAGTCGTACGACATTCCAACAAATGGCAACTGTTCGAGATTAATGAAGCTCATGGAAACAGAGTGACGAATGACGTGTGACCAGCGACAAGAGAAATCCTGGCATTTCGGGCGTTACCGCATGACGAGGAACAAGGCGAGGCCTATGGCAATCAGGTCTTCGGGGATCGCGATGAAGATGTCTTTGATGTTCAAGCCGGTAGCCAGGCGTTTTCGGAGTCCGTAACCGGCGAAAGCGCCGGCCACTGCGCCAATCGCGCCGAGAGCGGCGCCGATGAACAAGGATTGATTCGCCGAGACGCACAGGCACGCGCCGCAGAATCCTCCCGAAATGATGCGCGCGGCCAAAGGCGCGGGTGCAGTTCGACTTGGTGTCGCGGGCAACAAGTCTCCGACCAACTCGAAGATGGCCAGGGCCGAGAATAAAACGACGGCCCAGGTAGAAGCGATGAACCCAAGAGGCGAATCGTGCAGATGGAGCCATCCCAAATGCGCCGCCCACGCCACGGCTGCGGGGGCGGTGAGCGCGCGCAAGCCTGCGACGACTCCGATTCCGAAGGCTAAAGCCAGCAAGTAATTCATCTTCGAGAATCTAGCAGTCGGGTTGTGCCGAACGCGAGCAGTTCGTTGATCGCTGCAGGTCAGCTCAAATGCGGCGTCGTGCGCGCGACTCGGCGATGACGCGTTGCAATCGTGTGCGCCGCGTTTCGGAACGTTTGGCGCTGATCACAAACCACGCAGCCAGGCGCCGGTAACCGGCGGGTTGGCGTTGGAAAAATTCCCAGGCAACGGGATCACGACGAAACTCGCGCTCGTCGTGGGCGCTTAACTGCGCGGACTCGCGGTTCTCGAACGAGTATCGTGCCGAATTGGTCTCTTCGCGGCGTGCGAACGCAGCGATGCCAGCCGGCTGCATCCGCCCTTCGCGGGTGAGGACGGCGATGCGCGCGATGTTCACCGCGCTCCACGTGCTTTTCGCGCGTCGTGGGGTAAAGCGGATCTTGTAGCTCTCGGCATCGACTTTCTTGCGGATGCCATCGATCCAGCCGTAGCAGAGTGCTTCGTCCACTGATTCCGGCCAGGTGATGCTGGGGCGGCCGGAGTCTCTGCGATGGAAGCCGACCCACAACTCGGTAGTGCGCTCGTGATTTCTTGCGAACCACCTGCGGAATGCGCTCGGACTCGGGAAGAAGACAGGCTCGTCAGGTTTCTTCGCGGTTGTCACTGAGATTAAGAGCGAGGATGGAGGATAGAGAACAGCGAATGGAGGAAGTCAGTTGCGCGGAGGATTCGCGATTGATTCGTTAGACGCCCGATCTGTTTTTGAGGCTAAGAGGTTGCTTGCATGCTCCAACTCCAGGGTCAGGGTGCGAGCGGACTGGCGGCCGGTAAACAAAGTGAGGCCGACGAAGAAGGTGGACAGAAAAAGGAGCACCAGGAACAAGCGCGGGTTGAAGCCGGTCCGGGTGAAGAGAAGCAGCAGGGCGGAAAGGGAGATAAGCGCGAAATTAAACACGGTCGCACGCACTAGCTTATGTTGGTTGATGTGGTTCTGGATGACCCGATACATCTCGGGATTTTTCGCGAGCACTTCGATGCGTCTCATGACGGGACCGGGCCTATCCGCCGTCTCCGCCACCGCGCCGTGGCCGACGATCCATCCGAAAGGAAGAGACGAAATGGCTTTGTCGAAGATAACGCCAAACATGTAGGCGAGTCCGAGCAGGGCAAAGGAGAGTTGAGTGGCCCATTGCGCGACGAAATCGAAATGGATCCAAGTGTAGCCAAAAATGGAAATCAGAAGCATCAACATCCAGGCAAGGACCTCGAAGCCGATGATGACCAGCTCGACAATGACAGGGACCTCTTTCACGACGTGGGGCCTGATCGTGGCGGAGAAAGTGGGAAGTAGGAAGAAGGAAAGCGAAGCGAGGGTGGCGAGGAAACTCGGTCGCGATTCGAATGGGGCGGGCCCGCGTGGAAGGAGAGAGGCGATGCGGGCAAAGTTCGTGTAGAGTGAAAAATGTCCGATCCACGAAACGTCGCGCACAATAAGAAGGTAAAGCAGGAAAAGGCACACCACGAGAATGCGCCCGGAGCGGCCGCGAAGCCGAAGAAGAAGGCGTCAAAGGCCGAGGGTGCAAAGCCGCAGGCAGTTGCTCCGGAGACAACTCCAGTCGAGCAGGCGCCCGCCGATTACGAAAAGTCCCAGATCGTTCTTTCGAAGCTCAAGGACATGGAGTTCCATTCGCGCGCGAATATCGAGGCGCTGGCCGGATTGATCCTGACGATTGAGGAAGA
Source organism: Verrucomicrobiota bacterium (assembly GCA_041167305.1). Lineage (GTDB taxonomy): Bacteria > Verrucomicrobiota > Verrucomicrobiia > Chthoniobacterales > UBA10450 > AV80. The sequence continues at coordinate 5,944 of JBEEHI010000154.1, read as the reverse complement.
GCTAAAGCAGAAAGAATTTTCTGGTCCGATCGGGGACATCTACGCCGCCCAGGACGGCTTTCACACGAAGATCGCCGAGCTGATTCAGACTTACGAAAAGAAGATAGAGAGTCTGCGACCGGCGGTTTGAAAGGCGGAAGTCCGAAGAGGCGAAGAAAACGCCGAACGCCGTCCGCACTGAAGTCAGATTGCACGGCGACCGCTCCTGCTCTTCGAGAATAGCCCAGCGCTTCAGCGCTGGGAGTCCAGGGAATCCAAAATCATTAGTCCCGCAGGGACGGAAGAGAGTTCTTTCGTCCTTACAGGACCGGACAAAAAAAAGGACGCGATTGTCCCAGCGCTGAAGCGCTGGGCTACGATCAGGGAAGAGGAAGAAAACGCCCAACGCCGAACATCCAATGTCGGATGCAGAGGGAATCAAATCTCCCTGCGCAGCGTGACGGCGTTCTCGCTCTGCTGGACAATTTTGAAACCGAACCGGTCGTAGAGCCGCACCACAGGATTATTCGGCCCGGCGCTGATCGAAACGGCGCTGTAATGCGGGTTCGCCTTCACGAGCTGAGTGAGGAGCGCGGCGCCGATGCCGCGTTTGCGATGGCCGGAGGTCACCGCGAAGGCAAGTTCGGGCGTCGGTTCAATTTCGCTTTCGCCTGGCGGTAAACGAAGCCAGGCGGCGCCCAGCAGTTCGTCCTTTTTCTCGGCGTCGTAGGCCACGAACCCAGTGTCGCCCGCGCGGCCCCAGCCCTCGACGTGACGGGCGTATTGAGGTTGCCGGACAACGTCGCGTGGCGGCGCATCCGCCGACGTCCGCAAGGCTTGATACAACATCTCCCACAGGACCGGTTCATCCGCGGTAGTGAGTGGGTGAATTACATAATCCATGGGTTCGAACGCCGTCGTCGAGTTCCTCGACATCGAATATGCCAAGGGATGGAAGGAACGACAAGGCGCGTCTGTCGCGTGAGGAAGCGAGGATGGAGGCCTTGTTGGGGGAAGAACTGGGGAGGGGACGAGGAGCACGGAGAACTTGGTAGGCGCATTTCCGTAATTCTCTTGGAGGAAGTATGAAAGCAAAAACAACAATCCCTGTCTTAGTAACGATTCCGATTGATCGATCGGGCGCAGCACGCCCTCTCCGTCTCATTCGTCTTGGAAAACTGCTTCTGATTGGGGCTGTTTTTATGGGTGGCGCGGGCGGGGCCGCGGCGGATAACGCCGAGCGACTTGCATCCATGGTCGATCAGATGCGCACGGGGAAGGCCGAACTCTCTACGCTCAAGGGGCAGGAGGACGATCTCACCGCTCAAAATGAGTCGAGTTTGAAGGAAGTAGCTGCCTACCAGAGCAGCTTCGGGCAACTGGAATCTGAGAAGAAAGCCAAACTCGAGAATTCACCTGTGATCAAGGACGCCAAGCGCCGATTGAAATCAGCAGACGATATGGTCGAGGAATGGAACAGTCATTATGCAAAGGATCGCGTCGGGCCATTACCCGAGGCCACCTACAACGAGGGGTTGAGGAGAAAGGGGCAAATTGAGCACGTCGTGGTTGCCATCCGCACGGATGTGCAACACAGCCTCGAGAATTTTCAGCGAACGGAAATAGCCCCGATCGAAGCGACTCAAGCGCGTCAGCAGAAAGCGATCGAGGCGCTCACGGCGCGTATCAAGGCCAACTTCGCAACCTGGGAAAAGCTGAAAGCAAGGAGCGACGCGTTGGAAAAAAAGCTACAAGCCCTGCGGACAAGTTTAGTGGGCGAATGCACAGCCGCGTCGACAATTGAAAGCTTAAAATACTGCAGTTCCGTTGGCTGGGACAATATGCGCAAGGATTTGCCGCCGTTGACCAAGATTCTGCCGCCCTTTGGCGCTAGCGCCAACCCATAGCGCACCAACGATTCAGCGCATGTGAGAAGGTCGGCGTTTTTCGTCTTCCGACCAGGCACATCCCGGTGAATCCAGTGTCACGAAAATACGCGGTCGTGGCCCACAGAGTCGATCGAACTTTCTTGCCGCGGAGGCCGCCACCTGATGCGATAAATATTGGCTGATGGATTGCCGTAGCAGGTCTGATGAAGGCAGTAGTGAAACTGGAATAACGAAAAAGACAAATGGCGCGACCGCGATATAATGCGGATTTCACGGTCATGAACACGGCTCACGAACTTCGCCTCGCCAAACGGATGGCGCGTCTCGGCACCGAGACCGCGTTTGAAGTTCTCGTGAAAGCGCGGGCACTGGAAGCAAAGGGGCGCGACATTGTTCATCTCGAAATCGGGGAACCGGATTTCGACACGCCGGGCAATATTATCGGGGCGGCGACAGACGCGTTACACAAGGGTTTCACGCACTACGGGCCGTCGGCCGGCTTGCCGCAATTGCGCGAGACGATCGCGCAGTACGTGAGCGAGACGCGGGCGGTGAGTGTGACGCCCGAGGAAGTGGTCGTGGTTCCGGGCGGGAAGCCGATCATCTTTTTCACGATTCTGGCGCTAGCGGAGGAAGGGGACGACGTCATCTATCCCAATCCAGGGTTTCCGATCTACGAATCAATGATCAACTACGTTGGCGCGAAAGCGGTGCCGATCCGGTTGCGCGAGGAGATGGATTTCCGGCTCGACGTCGATGAGCTCGCGGGGCTGATCAACGATCGGACGCGGCTCCTCATTCTGAATTCGCCGCAGAACCCGACTGGTGGCGTGCTGACTAAGGCGGACATCGACGGCATCGCGCGTGCGATCGGCGACCGCAATATCCTGGTGTTGACGGACGAGATCTACAGCCGGCTTATTTTCGAAGGAGAGCATCACTCCATCATGTCGGTCGATGGAATGAAGGAGCGCTGCATTTTGCTCGACGGTTTCTCGAAGACTTATGCGATGACCGGCTGGCGGATGGGTTACGGCGTGATGCGCGCGGACCTGGCCACGCACGTCGCGCGGTTGATGACGAATTCCAATTCGTGCACGGCCAGTTTTACGCAGGTCGCCGGCGTCGAGGCGTTGCGCGGGCCGCAGGCTTCGGTCGACGCGATGTGCGCCGAGTTCAAGAAACGGCGCGACGTGATGGTCGCCGGTCTGAACAAGATCAAAGGTTTCTCCTGCCTTCTGCCCAAGGGCGCGTTCTACGTTTTTCCCAATATCAAAGGGACCGGGTGGCCGTCGAAGAAATTGGCAGACGCGTTGCTGGACGACGCCGGTGTAGCCGGGCTGTCCGGGACCGCGTTCGGCGACTTCGGCGAAGGCTATCTGCGCTTCAGCGTGGCGAACTCGATCGAAAACATCGAGAAGGCGCTGGATCGCGTCGGGAATTGGGTCGCGAAAAATTTGTAGGCTCCGCGCGGTTGAGTCGCGCCTTCAGCGGCGATTCAGCGGCGAGCGATTGTCGCGGCGGTAATCACGTGCTTCCGTGCTGTTACCCATGAGCGACAAGAAACGAATCTTTGCCACCTCTCGGATCGGGGACCCGGCGGAGAACCGGCTGCGGGAGCAGGGTTACGAGCTCGAAGTTTTCCAAGGACCCGAGGCGCCGCCGAAAAAACTAATCATCGAGAAAGTGAAAAGCGGGATCGACGCGTTGATCACGACGCTCCGCGATCCCATCGACGCCGAAGTTTTCGAAGCGGGGAAAGGCTCTCTCAAGGTCGTGGCCCAAATCGCGGTGGGCTTCGACAACATCAACCGGGCGGACGCGAACAAATACAAGATCCCGTTTACGAACACGGCGGACGTGCTGACGGAAGCGACGGCGGAGTTCGCGTTTTTCATGATGGGGATGCTGGCGCGCAAGATGTACGCGAGCGAGCGCCTGGTCCGGGAACAGAAGTGGCCGTCGTGGCATCCGTTCCTGCCGTTCCTCGGCGACGAAGTGACGGGCAAGACGATTGCCATCATCGGGACAGGACGGATCGGGCTGGCGATGATCAAAAAGTGCGCGGGATTCGACATGAACATGCTGTGCTACGACCCGGCGTTCCACAACGATGCCTACGTCACTTCGATCCAGAAGGTGATGGACCTGCGCCACGCGAACGGAATCCAGAAGGAAAAGACCTGGATCAAATACGTGGAGTTCGAGGACGCGCTCAAGGGCGCCGATTACGTGAGCATCCACGTGCCGTTATTGCGCGAAGGCGAAACGGACAAGCCGACGTTTCACCTCATCAACGAGAGAACGCTCAAGTTGATGAAACCGACGGCGTATCTGGTGAATAGTTCACGCGGTCCTGTCGTGGACGAGAAGGCGCTGGCGCAAGCGTTGAAAGCCAACGTCATCGCCGGCGCGGCACTCGACGTTTTCGAAAAAGAACCGTTGCCGCCGGATTCGCCGCTGCTCGATTCGGAGATCGCCGATCGCGCCCGGCTGTTCCATCATTTCGCCAGCGGCGGTCAGATCACGCGGCTCTCCGTCGATCCCGAAAAAGGCATGGCCGGGCGCACGGCCCAGGCCGTGATCGATGTGCTGGAAGGAAACTACGGCGGCGATCCGGCGAAGATGCCGTATGTGGTGAACAAGGAAGTGTTTGAAGGAAAGTGACCCGCCTTCGCCAAGGCTACGGCGTGGCGAGCGAGTGACAAGAAGGAATGAAAAAGGCATGACCGCAGCGGAGAACGACGAGCAGTTTTATCGGGACACGGAAAGCATCGCTTTTCCGAAATTGACCGATGAACAGCTCGCACTGCTGGAGCCGCTGGGGAAGCGGCAGACGCTGCGGCGGGGCGACTTTGTTCTCAAGGCGGGGCAGCGTGACTTCCCTCTCACCATTACGCTGGAGGGAGCTATCGACGTCTTCGAGACGCGGGACGGCGAGGAACAAATTCTCGCCACCTCGCAACCGCGGGATTTTCTCGGTGATGTCTCGATGCTGATGGGAACCTCGGCATTGGGGAGCGCGCGGGTGAAATCGGAGACCGCGGAAGTGTTGCAAATCCCGGCGGATAAACTGCGACGGGCTCTCGCGGAAATTCCAGCGATCGGCGAGCCGATCGTGAACGCCCTGATCATGCGCCGGCGCCGTTTGAATCGCGATCCCGACTTTGCCGGCCTGCGGATCCTGGCGCTACCTGATTCGCGCGAAGGCCGAGAGCTCGACGATTTTCTCTACAAGAATCACATTCCTCATCGCCTGATCGACGTGCAGAGCGAGCAAGGCGCCACGCTGGCGAAGCGATTGCACCTGGCAGAGCGAGATCTGCCGGCGCTCATCACGCCGACTGGGGCGCCATTGCGCCGGCCTTCCCTTCGCGAGGTGGCGCACGTCGCGGGCCTTCTGCGGCCCCTCGCCGCCGAAGATGATGGGGAGATCAAGTGCGACCTCGCGATTGTTGGCGCCGGGCCAGCAGGTTTGGCAGCGGCGGTTTACGCCACTTCCGAAGGGTTGAACACGGTGGTGCTGGAAAGTTATGCGCCGGGCGGCCAGGCCGGGTCTTCATCATTGATCGAAAACTTTTTCGGTTTTCCCACCGGCATCAGCGGCGGCGATCTGACGTGGCGCGCCCAACTCCAGGCGTTTCGATTCGGCGCAAAATTTTCCACACCCGCGGCGGCCCTGACATTAACCTACCACGCTGGGAGCGAGTATCGCGTCAGCCTGCAAGTGGATGGCTGCCCGATCATCCTTTGCGCGAAGACCGCCTTGATCGCGACCGGTGCAAACTACAACCGGCTCGATGCCGATGGCCGCGAGCGCTTCGAGGGCGTCGGCGTTTATTACGCGGCGACCGCGTTCGAGAGTAAGGTTTGCAGCGGTGCCACAGTCATCGTGGCAGGCGGCGGAAATTCGGCGGGGCAGGCGGCGATGTATCTGTCCGAGAACGCCGCGAAAGTATTCCTCGTGATTCGCGGGAATGATCTTTCGCACAGCATGTCGGATTACCTGTCGCGGCGCGTCCTGGCGCGGGAGAACATCGAGCTGCTTTCCAACACGACGATTCGGCGAATGACCG
>JBEEHI010000153.1:0-2933 GCA_041167305.1 Verrucomicrobiota bacterium | reverse complement strand
AGCATGATGTTCATGATGCCGATCCCGCCGACCAAAAGGGAAACGCCCGCGATCGCGCCGAGCAACCCGGTCATCACGTCGGTGGTCGCGGTCGCCGCCGCGGCGATTTCTTCCTGGGTGCGGACGGTAAAATCATCGTCGCGCCCTTCCCGGATATTATGACGCTGCCGAAGGAGCGCGATGATCTGCTGCTGCGCCGGTGCGAGATCGTGCGCGCTGGCGACCTGGGCGTTGATATTTCTTAACGTCGTTCCTCCGCCGAGCACTCGTTTCATCGCGCTGGTGTAGGGCATGATGACGATGTCGTCCTGATCGGTGCCTTGCGTGCTCAAACCTTTCGAGGTCAGCACGCCGGTCACCTGGAAGGGAACATTCTTGATTCGCAATATCTGCCCGATGGCATCGTCGCTCCCGAAAATTTTCGTGGCTGTCGTTCGACCAATCACACACACCTTGTTGGCGCCGCGGACATCTTGCTCGGTGAAGGGAGCGCCCTCGGCGAGAGCCCACTGGCGGAGATCGAAATAATCGGCCGACTCGCCATAAATGCGGGTGGACCAGTTTTGATTCCCCGACGCGATCTGCGCGTTCGAGGCCACTTCCTCACTCACCAGGGTGACGGCAGGGACTTCGCGCCGGATGGCTTGGGCATCTTCGATTTTTAGGGTGCCCGCGCCGCCCTGCCCCGTGCGGATGCCGCTCACGGTCGTGCTGCCGGAGAAAATCAGAATGACGTTCTCTCCCAGCCCGGCGATCTGCGCTTCGACCTGCGCTTTAGCGCCATTGCCGATGCTCACCATCGCGATGACCGCGCCGACGCCGATAATAATGCCGAGTGCAGTGAGAGCGGAGCGCATTTTATTTCGCCGCAACGCGCGCGCCGCGATCTTGAACGTGGACAGGAGCCGCATCCGGCGGGCAAAGTTCTTCGGAGTCATACCGCGACCTCCAGTGCTTCGCCCGCAGTCATCTTTTCCAGCTCGGCGGTGGCGTTCAAACGGTTCTGAACCACGATGTCGTCGCGCACCATTCCATCTTTCATGATGATATTACGCCGCGCATAAGAGGCGATATCGGGCTCGTGAGTCACCATGATGATGGTGATCCCTTTGTTGTTCAGCCCCTGGAAAATCTCCATGACTTCGACGCTCGTCCGACTGTCGAGGTTGCCGGTCGGTTCGTCCGCGAGCAGCACTTCCGGATCGTTGATCAATGCGCGCGCGATGGCGACGCGTTGCTGCTGGCCGCCGGAAAGCTGGCTCGGGGTGTGATCGCCGCGACCCTCCAGCCCGACCGAAGCTAAAACCTGTTCCGCTTTCGCGCGCAATTGCTCGCTGGTGAGCGCGACTTCGGAATAGAGTAGCGGCAGCTCAACATTCTCCAGCGCCGACGTTCGTGAGAGGAGATTGAAGTTCTGGAAAACGAACCCGAGCTTGCGATTGCGCACGTCCGCCAGTTCGTCGCGGCTTAACCCCGACACGTCGTCCCCATCGAGAAAGTAACGACCGGAGGTGGGCCGGTCGAGGCAGCCGAGGATATTCATCAACGTCGATTTGCCGGAGCCGCTCGAGCCCATCAGGGCGACGAACTCGCCCTGGCCAATCTCGATCGAAACGCCGCGCACCGCTTGTACTTCGACTTCACCGGTGCGGTATGTTTTGCGAACGTCATCCAGCCGGACAGCCACGGCGTCGGAAGAATTGTTCATGTCGCTAGAAACGTCGCGGGCCACCGCCGCTGAAGGGATTGCTCGCGGGAGTCTGCGCCGCCCCGCTCTCCGTCATACCGGTCACGACGCGATCGCCTTCTTTCAAACCTTCGAGAACTTCGGTTGTCACGCCGTCGCTGATGCCGGTCTTGATCGTAACGGCGGTCGGCTTTGAAGAATCCGAAGCCAGCACGTAAACGGTCCGCTCTACCCGACGCTCAGGCCGGTTTCCCCCAGGTTTGTTCCCCGGTCCGCGCGCGCTCGGCGATGCGTCGCGTTTCGGGGCCGCGCTCGGAGTCTGGTCGGGAAGGCGAAAACGAAGCGCGCTGTTCGGAATTTTCAGAGTGTCATCGCGGTGCGCGGCCACTATGGAAACATTCGCGGTCATGCCGGGCTTCAATTTCTGCTCGGGATTGCTAACGCCAATAACGGTGTCGTAGGTAACGACGTTTTGGACGGTGATCGGCGCGTTGCGGACCTGCACAACTTTTCCCTGGAACGTCCGCGTCGGAAACGCATCGACAGTGAAATCCACATCCTGATCGACCGCCACCCCGCCCACGTCCGCTTCCGCGACATTCGCGTCGATCTGCATTTTCGCGAGATCGTTTGCGATCTGGAAAATGATCGGCGCCTGCAGGCTGGCCGCCACCGTTTGCCCCACATCGACGTTTCGCGAAATCACGATGCCATCGATGGGCGACGTGATCGTGCAATGGTCCAGATCCGCCTTCGCTTTCTCCAACGCGCCTTCCTTGATCTTCACATTGGCTTCGGCCTGGTGCAGAGTCGCCGTGGCCTGGTCAAGATCGGATTGCGCGGAACTTTGTTTCGCGACCAGCGCCTGAATCCGCACCTCGTTCAGCCGCGCGAGCTCGAGCGCAGCGCGCGCGTTGGCCACATCGCCTTCGGCTTGGTCGACGTTCGCCTTGAAAACAACCGGATCGATCTGCGCGATCACCTGCCCGGCTTTCACGATCGAATTAAAATCGGCAAAGAGCTTTTGGATGTTGCCCGAGACCTGACTGCCGACCTGGACGTTTTGGACCGGGTTCAATGTGCCGGTCGCAGTCACGGCCTGCGTGATCGGTCCGCGCGTTACCGCTGCAGTCTGGAACGTCGCGCTCGTGCTACTCGTGCAGCGTCGGAGGAGCAGCGCCACCGCGATGAGAACAACCGCGGCGATGATGAGCGGGATGGGTCGTTTGAACATCGATGGGTGCAG